>JAGRMP010000124.1 GCA_020441225.1 Maritimibacter sp.
CCGGGGAGATTTCAAGATCGCCGGGGTGTTGAACGTCGGCACCCAGGCGGCGCTGGCGAAGCTCGCGGACGGACGTTTCGTGATGCTCGACAGCTACACGCTGAGCCCCGAGGTTCTGGCCGAGGTCGCGCGGATCACCGGCGGTACCGACCGGGTGGACGCGATCCTCAACCTGCACCCGTTCCACACGCTGCATTGCGAGGCGATGCACCGGCAGTTCCCCTCGGCGAAGCTTTACGGCACCGCGCGGCACAAGGCGCGTTTCCCCGACCTGCCCTGGGAGCCGCTCGGGACCGAGGACCCTGCCCTTTGGCCCGCCTTCGCCCCCGATCTCGACTTTACCGTGCCGCCGGGCGTGGCGTTCATCCCCGAGAACGAGAACCTGCATTTCGCTTCGGTCCTGGCCTATCACCGGCCGTCGCGGACGATCCACGTGGACGACACGTTCAACGCGCTGCCGCCGGGGCGGATCGGGCGGGCGCTCGGGCGGCGCGCGCGGATCTCGTTCCACCCGACCCTGGCGAAAGTCCTGGAGCCGCGTCCCGGGGCCGTCGAGGCGTTCCGGGCCTGGGCCGAGGCGTTGGCGGAGGACTGGGGCGACGCGCGCCACCTCTGCGCGGCGCATAACGCGGTGCTCGATGTCGAAAGGCTCGGGGCGGACAGTTTCGCAGCGGCGATGCGGGACGCGCTCAACCGGGTCGAGCCCAAGCTGAAGGCGCATGCCGAGAAACACTGCTGAGGCGGCGGTGCAATCCACGCAGGGCACAGCCCCGGGCGTCGCTTGAGGGGCGTCGCTTGAGGGGCGGCCAGCGAGGCGCGCATCACGGGCGACCGACCGTGGCGGCCGTCGGCGCCTGCGCCTTCCCCGCCGCCGCCGCGGGCCGGTGCCCTTGTTTCGCCATATTGGACAATTAACCTGTCCAGCGTTGATAATGCTGGAACAGGAAACAGAAGATGCACCGGTTCGAGAAGCGCCGCGACAGCCGGGCGCGCGGATGGAGAGCTGTGACGTTACGCGTCGCGGTTTTTCCCGTCATGGCTTTCGCGCTGTCGGCCTGCGTCAACCTGAACGATTACGGCGCGGTCGCGCCCTACCACCGCGATTCGCCGGCCAAGATCCCGGTCCAGTTGCCGCCCAATGCGCCCTCGATCTCGAACCAGTTCCTCGAAGTGTCGCGCGACGGCGAGAAGGGGCATCTGGGCCTCGACATCGCCGCTCCGGTCGGCACGCCGGTCCTGGCCGCCGCCGCGGGACGGGTCTATCTTTCCTATTTCGAGCCGATGTACGGCAACCGGATCATCATCGACCACGGCAAGGGCGCGGACGGGCGGCGCAGCTTCACCGTCTACAAGCATCTCGACAGCCGAATGGTTGCGGATGGCGCGCCGGTCAGCCGTGGCCAGCAGATCGGCACGCTGGGCGAAACCGGGCTGCTGTCCTCCTACCCGCATCTGCATTTCGAAGTGATGCGGGAAAAGGCGCCGGGTCGCCGGGTCATGGGCGGGTCGAACTGGTGGCAGGGGATGATGCAGGAAGATCCCAACCTGTTCTGGGCGGCAGGCCCCGGGCGCCCGACCTGCGCCAATACGGGCCCGGCCCCGGCAGGCGGCCAGAGCGTCTTGCCGATCACCTATCCGGCGGCCTGCGGGCGCTGAGCTGGCGGCCCCGATCTAGCGGCCCTTGAACAGGCCCCCGAGGATGCCACGCACGATGCGTTTCCCGGTGGTGCCCTTGAGCTCGGAGATCACCGCCTTGGTCATCGCCTCGCCGAGCTGACCGCCGAAACCCTCGGAGGCGGGTTTGCTGCGGGAGCTGCGGCGCGGCGCGTCGTCGGTGCCGGGGCTGTAGCGTCGGCCGTGGGAGAAATCGTTGAGCTGGAAATCCCCGGTGTCGCCGGGGGTCTCGCGCGCCGAGGCTTCGGCCGCTTCGGCCGCTTTCGCCGCCTCTTCGGCGCGGCGGGCGAGCATTTCGCGCGCCGAATCCCGGTCGATCCGGTCTTCATATTTGCCCGCAAAGGGCGAGGCAGCGCGCAGGCTGGCGCGAGTCTCGACGTCGATGGGGCCGAGCTGCGACGAGGGCGGGCGGATCAGCGTTCGTTCGGCGATGCCGGGCGCGCCCTTGGCTTCGAGGAGCGAGGTGACCGCCTCGCCGGTGCCGACCTCGCGGATCGCATCCTCGATGGAAAACCGGGGGTTGTCGCGGTAGGTCTCGGCCGCCTGTTTCAAAGCCTTGCGGTCGCGGGCGGTGAAGGCGCGCAGGGCGTGCTGCACCCGGTTGCCGAGCTGGCCGAGGATGTCTTCGGGCACATCGGCCGGGTTCTGGGTGATGAAATAGACCCCCACCCCCTTGGACCGGATCAGTCGCGCCACCTGTTCGACCTTGTCGACCAGCGCCTTGGGAGCGTCGTCGAACAGGAGATGCGCTTCGTCGAAGAAGAAGACGAGCTTGGGCTTGTCGGGGTCGCCGACCTCGGGGAGCTCCTCGAACAGCTCGGACAGGAGCCAGAGCAGGAAGGTGGCGTAGAGCCGGGGCGAGGCCATCAGCTTGTCGGCGGCGAGGATCGAGATCCGCCCCTGCCCTTCGGGCGTGGTGGCCATGAGGTCGGAGAGCGCCAGCGCCGGTTCGCCGAACAGGTGCTCGCCGCCCTGGTTTTCGAGCACCAGCAACGCGCGCTGGATCGCGCCGACCGAGGCGGTGGCGACATTGCCGTATTCGAGGCTGAGCGCCTCGGCGTTCTGCCCGACCCAGACGAGGAGTGCGCGCAGATCGGAGAGGTCGAGGAGCGGCAGCCCCTGCTCGTCGGCCACCCGGAAAGCGATGTTGAGCACGCCCTCCTGCGCCTCGGTAAGCTCCAGGAGCCGGGAGATCAGCAGCGGGCCCATCTCGGCCACGGTGGTGCGGATCGGGTGGCCCTGCTCGCCGAACAGATCCCAGAAGGTGACCGGAAAGGCGGCATAGCTGTAGGCGTCGAAGCCGATGGTGGCCGCGCGCGACAGGAAGGCCTCGTGGAGCTTGAAGCTTTCGGAGCCCGAGGCGGCAAGACCGGAGAGATCGCCTTTCACGTCGGAGAGGAACACCGGCACGCCCGCCGCCGCGAAGCCTTCGGCCAGGATCTGCAGGGTTACCGTCTTGCCGGTCCCGGTGGCGCCGGCGATCAGGCCGTGTCGGTTGGCGTATTTGAGCAGCAGCCCCTGCTTGACGCCATAAGCTTCCCCGCCGCCACCGACAAACACCCGATCGTCCATCCTCACCTCCCGGCACATATTTCACGGCATGAACATACAATCTTAACCGATTGCTGCCAGAGTGAATTCATCCGGACCGTGGTCCCTTACGGCCTGGATGACTTCCTCCCTGTCAGACTGGCCGCGCCCCAAGGCGCGGCTTTTTTTCGGTCATGGCGCCCGCCAGCCCGCCCGGATCGACCGCCGGTCCGCCCCTGTCGACCGCGCCAGGTCGATCCCGCGCGGCGTCCGACGGGTGGCCGTGGACCGCCGCAGGCGACAAAGTGCCCATTTCGGTTCGGGAAGGCGGTTGACCCCTGCGACCTTCTGTCGTAGCGTTCGGCTCACAAAGTCGGCCAGTCCGA
>JAGRMP010000676.1 GCA_020441225.1 Maritimibacter sp.
GGCGGCGTGCAGCATTTCCTCTATCCAGCAGAGGTGTTCCCGCCCACGGATTTCCACACCGCCACGCTCCTGGACGACGCCATCCTCCTGATCGGCGCACTGGGCTACCCCGAGGACCGCCGCGAGGGCGAAACCCAGGTGCTGCGGCTCGATCTGGACGATTTCTCCATCCGCCCGGTCGAGACCCGGGGCGAGAACCCGGGCTGGATCCACGGCCACACCACCGAACGCACCGACGCCGGCCTCCGGGTGACCGGCGGCAAGATCGAGCCGGGCTACCGCGACCGGACCGAAGCCCACCTGCTCGACCCCACCGACTGGACCTGGCACCGGCTCGGCTGATCGCGGCTCGATCACGGGTTGAAACCGCCCGCCAACCGGCCGACACTCGCCGCCGCGACAGGACCCCGCGGAGCCCGCCATGACCGCCTATCTCGTCTACGACGTCTTCACCGATCGCCGGTTCGGCGGCAACCCGCTCGCGGTGATCCCGGATGCCGCCGGGCTCGCCGAAGACGATCTCCAGCGCATCGCCCGCGAGTTCAACTTCTCCGAGACCACCTTCGTCACCCCGCCCGCCGACCCGGCCCACACCGCGCGGGTGCGGATCTTCACCCCGACGATGGAAGTGCCCTTCGCCGGGCACCCGACCATCGGCACCGCCGTGGCGCTGGCCGAGGCGGGGCACGGTCCCGAGATGGTGCTGGAGCTGGGCGTGGGCCCGCTCGCCGCCCGCGCCGCGGACGGCCGGGCCGCCTTCACCACCGAAGTCCCGCTCGCCCGCCTCGCCGCGCCCGACCCGGACCTCGTCGCCCGCGCCCTCGGGATTGCGCCCGAGCGGATCAAGAGCCCGCCGGTGATGGCCTCGCTTGGGCTGGGCTTCACCCTGACCGAGCTCGACAGCCGGGCCACGCTCGCCGCACTGCAGCCCGACATCGCCGCTTTCCGCGCGGGCGCCGCCGCCTACCCGCAGGGGCAGGACTTCGCCCAATACGCCTGGGTCGAGACCCCGGACGGCATCCACGCCCGGATGTTCGCGCCCCTCGACAACATCCCCGAAGATCCCGCCACCGGATCGGCCGCCGCCACGCTCGCGGCGCTGCTCGCCGCGGCGCGCGGGGCCTACGCGGGCACGATCCGCCAGGGCGACGACATGGGCCGGCCCTCGGCCATCGGGGTCGAGGCGGTGCCAGGCCGGGTCACAGTCACGGGCCAGGCCGTGCGTGTCATGGAAGGCAGGCTCCTGTGACGCTCTGGGTGATGCTCCTGCGCGGGATCAACGTCGGCGGCGCGAACATGCTCAAGATGGCGGATCTCAAGGCGCTCCTGCACAACCTCGGCGCGCGCGACGTGGCGAGCTATATCCAGTCGGGCAACCTGGTCTTTTCCGGCGTGGTGGATGCCGCCGCCTTCGAAGACATCGTCGCGCGCGAAATCGAGCTCAAACACGGCTTCCGCCCCCGGGTTCTGCTGATCGCGGCCGAGGATTTCCGCGAGATCGTCGCCGGCTATCCCTATCCCGAAGCACATGAGGCGCCGAAAACGGGCCATGTCTGGTTCCTCACCGCCGACGCAGCCCCCGACCGCGCCGCGCTCGACGCCCTGGCCAGCGAGACCGAACGGTTCGAGATCGCCCCCCGCGCCTTCTACCTCCACGCGCCGGACGGGATCGGGCGGTCGAAGCTCGCCGAAAAGGTCGAGCGGCTCCTGGGCGTCCCGGCCACCGCGCGCAACCTCAACACCTGCACCAGGCTTCTGGCGATGCTCGACGCGTCAGCGGACGGCTGACAGGATCAGCCGGGCCGCGGGCGGAAAGCTCTGCGCGAACCCATGCCCGGCGATCATCGGACGCAGATCCTCCGGCACCTGCGCCAGATCGCGCCGGGCCGAGATGTCGAACTGCGCTGCGCCCTGCAAGGCGAGCACCAGCGTCGCTGTCACCTCCGCGCCGCGTGCGGGCGGCAGATCGAGCAGCGCGCCCAGATGCGCCGCCACACGCGCGTTGTGCCCCGCCAGCGCGCGCTTTGCCGCGAACAGCGGGCCGTCGGCGACATTCGCCTCGATCACCGCGACGAGCCGGGCAAACAGCGGCAGGAACAGCGGCACCTCGAGCGCGGCGCCTGTCATCTCCTCGACGATCCGGTCGGGCGCGTCGATCGCCTCGATCCGCGCCACGAAGGCATCCATCGCCGCGCAGAACAGCGCCAGGAACAACTCCTCCTTGGTCCGCGCGTAGAGATAGAGCGTGCCCTTGGCGAGCCCGGCGCGCCCGGCAAGCCCGCTCATCGTCACCCCGTCGAAGCCCGACTCGGCGATCATTTCCCGCGCCGCCGCGAGGATCGCCGCCTTGCGCGCCTCCTTCTCGTCCTCGGAGCGGGCCCTTTTTCTGTTTTCCGCCAGAGACATACCCTGTCCCCCGTGCTGACGCGGCAAAAACCGCTTGATAAATGACTTTGGGTCATTAAATAACTGACCATAAGTCATATATGGCCATCGAGGCCAGAGAATCCAAGCGATAATATCAAACCGAAAGGTCAGAACAGATGTCGAAACTGGTCGTACTGATTACCGGCGCCTCCTCGGGCATGGGCCATGAAGCGGCGAAGCTCTTCGCCGAACAGGGCCACAAGGTCTATGCCGGTGCCCGCCGGGTCGAGAAGATGGCCGCGCTCGAGCCGCTCGGCGTCGTGCCGGTCGGCATGGACGTGACCAAACCCGACGACAACGCTGCCGTCGTCGACCGGATGATCGCCGCCGAAGGCCGGATCGACGTGCTCGTCAACAACGCGGGCTTCGGCCTTTACGGGCCGGTCGAGGACATCCCCCTCGACGACGCGCGGTATCAGTTCGAGGTCAATCTCTTCGGCCTCGCCGATCTCACGCAACAGGTGCTGCCGCATATGCGCGCGAAGAAATCGGGCCGGATCGTCAATGTCTCCTCCGTCGGCGGCAAGATCTTCACCCCGTTCGGCGCCTGGTACCACGCCACCAAGCACGCGCTCGAAGGCTGGTCGGACGCGCTCCGGCTGGAGGTCGCACCCTTCGGCATCCAGGTCAGCGTGATCGAGCCCGGCGGAATCAGGACTGACTGGGGCGGGATCGTCGGCGAGGGCATGAAAAAATACTACGACGGCAGCGCCTACCAGGCCCAGATGGACCCGTTCATGAAGCTGATGAACGGCTACGACACCGATCCCCGGGGCACCGAACCGCGGGTGCTCGCCGAGGAATTCCTCAAGGCCGCGACCGATCCGCGCCCGCGGCGGCGCTACGTCAAGGGGTTCGCTGCGAAACCGATGCTGTTCATTCGCAAATGGCTGGGCGACGGCGCCTATGAATGGGTTCTGCGCCGCGCTTTCGGCTGAGCCCGCCTCGGCCTCGTCGCGGCACCGGGAGACGGGGCGCCGGGACACGGGGAAGCAGGCACGGGGCTCGGGGCGAATTGGGGATACCGATCCGGCGGCTTCTCGTCTAAACCGGGGCGCGAAAGCGTAACGATTGTACGGAAGGCCCCATGGCAGCAAAGGACTGGACCGCGGAGGACATCCCGGACCTGACCGGCAGGATCGCGGTCGTCACCGGCGCCTCGGCCGGGCTCGGGGCCGAGACGGCGCGGGTGCTGGGCGCCAGGGGCGCGCGGGTCATCATGGGGGTGCGCGACCTCGAGAGGGGCGAGCGCGTGGTCGATGCGATCCGTGCGCGCCACCCCGGCGCCCAGGTCGAGGTGCAGAGGCTCGACCTCGCCTCGCTCGCGCTCACCAAGCGCTTCGCCCAGGGCACCCGCACCCGGCTGACCCGGCTCGATCTGCTGATCGCCAACGGCGCCGTCATGGCCCCGCCGGGCCAGCACGAAGAACCCCGCACCCAGGACGGGTTCG
>JAGRMP010000125.1:0-6824 GCA_020441225.1 Maritimibacter sp.
GGCATCCTGTGGCGCGAAGTGGTGCAGAAGGTGCATGACGAGGAATACCCCGACGTCGAGCTCAGCCACATGTACGCGGACGCCGGCGGCATGCAGCTCGCCCGCGCGCCGAAGCAATTCGACGTCATCGTGACCGACAACCTGTTTGGCGACCTGCTCTCGGACGTGGCGGCGATGCTGACGGGCTCGCTCGGCATGCTGCCCTCGGCCTCGCTCGGCGCGCCGATGGCGAACGGGCGGCCCAAGGCGATGTACGAACCGGTGCACGGTTCGGCCCCGGATATCGCCGGGCAGGACAAGGCCAACCCGATCGCCTGTATCCTCTCGTTCTCGATGGCGCTGCGCTATTCCTTCGACCAGGGCGCGGAAGCGGACCGGCTCGACGCGGCGATCGAGAAGGTGCTTGCGGACGGGCTGCGCACCGCGGACCTCATGGGTCAGGACGGCGCCACGCCGGTCAGCACCACCGGCATGGGCGACGCAATCCTGGCGGCGCTCGACGCCTCGCTCTGAGCGTCAGGAGTTGACGGGAAAGGCCGGGCGGGTGCCCGGCCTTTTGCATGTGTGCGAGGTTTGGGCGAGCTCGCACAGGGTGTCAAGCCTTTGTAATTTCTACCGATAGCGCTAACAACTCTTTCGTGCGCGCGAAGGCGGTCAACGGGCCTTCGTACTGCCACATTACCCCCTTAACGAGAGCTTGTGTGATTGTTTCACGCGTAGTCATTTTTTGGAGGTTTGAGCCCCATGTTTCGTTTCATGGCCCCCCTTGCTCTTGCGTCGTTTATTGCCGGAACGGCCCAGGGAGACACATTCACCGAAACCTTTCCCGCATATGCCGCCGACCCGGAATTTGCCGATCTGGTCGACCTGTTCGAAGGTGTCGATTTCCGGCATGGCGACATCGCCCTCGAAAACGGGATCGCCCAGCTCGCCGTCGGCGACAGCTACTATTTCCTGGGGCCGCAGGATGGCGCCTATGTGCTCGAACAGCTCTGGGGCAATCCGCCGGACGACACCGTGCTGGGCATGGTCTTTCCCGCCGAAATGACGCCGCTCCACGATACCTGGGGCATGGTCCTGACCTATGACCCGATGGGGCATGTCTCGGACGAAGACGCGGAAGGCTACGATTACGATGCCCTGCTGTCGGATATGCAGGCCGAGACCCGCAACGATAGCGCCTGGCGGGTGGAAAACGGCTACGAGACCATCGAGCTCGTCGGCTGGGCCGAGCCGCCGCATTACGACGGCACCGGGCGCAAGCTCTACTGGGCGCAGCAGCTGCGGTTCGGCGGCGGCGAGATCGACACGCTGAACTACAACATCCGGGCGCTCGGGCGCTCGGGCGTGCTGGTGTTGAACGTGGTGGCCGGCATGGACCTCATCGACGAGGTCCGCGCCGCGGCCCCGGACCTCTTGGCGATGACCAGCTTCACCGACGGGAACCGCTATGCCGATTTCGATCCGTCGCTCGACAAGGTCGCGGCCGTGGGGATCGGGGGGCTGATCGCCGGCAAGGCGGTTGCCAAGACCGGGCTTTTGGTGGTGCTGCTCGCGTTTCTGAAAAAAGGCTTCGTGCTGCTCCTGTTGCCGCTTATCTGGCTCAAGAATCTGTTCACCCGCCGCCGCACCGAGGTTTGACGGCCGGCGCCCCGTGACCGGCCGCGACGGGCGCAGTGCCTCGCTGACCCTCGACCCGGAATTTGTCAGGCGTGATCCGCCGCGCCCTGCCCCGGCCCGCCAAAATCGGACGGCGCATCGCAGGCGTGGCGGGCGCATTCGAGCTCCAGTGTGCTGTGGTCGATCCCGAAGCTCTGCTTGAGCATGGCCTTGACCCGGGCCTTGATCGCGTCGGCCTCGCCCCATTGTCCCTCGGCGACGACCATGTGCGCTTCGAGGGCGGCGCGGTGTTCTTCCATCTGCCACAGGTGGGCGTGGTGGACCCCGGCCACGCCGGGCACGGTACGAAGCGCCTCGAGCACCTCACGGGTGGCGAGGCTGGGCGGCGCGCCGAGCATCAGGATGCGGATCACGGGCCCGATCTCGCGGAAGGATTGCCACAGGATGTAGCCCGCGATCAGCGCGGTGGCGATGGGATCGACGATCCACCAGTCGAAGAGCAGGATCAGCGTGCCGGCGACGATCACCGCGACGGAGCCCAGCGCATCGGCGACGTTGTGCAGGAAGGCCGCGCGGATGTTCACGCTCGACTTGGACATCGCATAGGTCAGCAGCGCCGTCACCACGTCGACCACAAGCGCGATCCCTGCGATGAGCACGATCAGCCAACCGGTGACGGGGGTGGGGTCGAAGACCCGCATCACCGCCTCGTAGAGCAGGTAGAGGCCGATCACGATGAGCGTGGTGTAGTTGATGAGCGCGGCGACGATTTCGGCCCGGCCATAGCCGAAGGTCATCTGCGCATCGCGGGGCCGGCGGGCGATCTTGCGGGCGGCGAAAGCGATGACCAGCGAGATGGCGTCGGAGAAATTGTGCAGCGCGTCGGCGATGAGCGCGAGCGAGCCGGAGAGGATACCGCCGACGATCTGCGCGACGGTCAGGGCGAAATTGACCGCGATGGCGGCAAAGACCCTGCGGTCGCCCGCTTCGGGATCGACGTGGTGGTGGTGATGGCTGTGCGCCATGTCTTTGGCTCCATCTGGTGATCGGCCCGGTGCCCGCCCCAGTCCTAGACCAGGCGGACCGGGGATGGAACCGGGGCACCGCGTCGTGACTGGACAAGGGGCCGCGCAGGCCGGAGACTGCGAGGTCACGCGAGGACAGGAGACGAGATGACCGCCCGAACGATTACCGAACCGCCCCGCGAGACCCCTGTCATCCATGAAACGGATGTGCTGGTCGTTGGTTCCGGCCCCGGCGGGCTGGCGGCGGCGATTGCGGCGGCGCGGATGGGCGTGGCGGTCACGCTCCTGGAGCGGTTCGGCTGTTTCGGCGGCAATATCACCACCGTGGGGGTCGAGGGCTTTGCCTGGTACCGGCACGAGCAGACGGTCGAGGCCGGGGGGCTGGGGCGCGAGTTCGAAGAGCGCGCCAAGGCGATGGGCGCGGCGGTGCCGGAGAGCCAATCGCTGAGCTACGAGCTCGACAGCGAGGGCTTCAAGCTGGTGGCGGATGCGATGGTCGCGGAGGCGGGGGTGCACCCGATGCTGCACCGCGCTTTCGTCGCGCCGATCCTGGAGGGGGACACCATTGTCGGGGTGATTACCGAGGGCAAATCCGGGCGCGAGGCGATCCTGGCGCGCCGGGTGATCGACGCCACGGGCGATGCGGACGTCGCCTTTCGCGCCGGGGCACCCACGGTCAAGACGCCGGTCGAGGAGATGCAGGCGGCGAGCGTGATGTTTCACCTCGCGGGCGTGGACAAGGCGGCGTTTCTGGCGGGTGTCGCGGCCGATCCGCAGACCTATGGCGACTGGTCGTCCGGAGAATGGCAGGTCGAGACCGACGGCAAGGAAGACGCGATGTATTCGCCGTTCTTGCGCAAACCCTTCGCGCAGGCGAGGGACGAAGGGCTGATTCCGGCAGCGTTAGACACGATTGGTGGGACCTGGGGCGCGGTGCATGACACCGGCGAGATGACCTATATGAACCTTGTCCACCTCGCAGGCTGCGACGGGACCGACCCCGACAGCCTGACCCGGTTCGAGATCGAGGGGCGGCGCCAGGCGATGCAGGCGATTGCGGCGCTGCGGGCCTATACGCCGGGTTGCGCGGGGGCGCGGCTGAGGAATTTCGGGATGACCATCGGTATCCGCGACAGCCGCAAGATCGACGCGCTTTACAACATGACCGGGGCGGATGTGCGCGGGGAAGCGCGGTTTGACGACAGCATCGGGATCTACCCGGAGTTCATCGACGGCTACGGGATCCTGGTGCTGCCCACGACCGGGCGGTACATGCATATCCCGCTCCGCGCGGCGCTGCCCAAGGGGGTGCGGCATTTGGCGGTGGCCGGACGGGCCATCGGCGGCGACAAGGTGGCCCATGCGGCGACGCGCAACATGGCCTGTTGCGCGGTCGTGGGCCAGGGCGTGGGCGTGGCGGCGGCGCTGTCGGTGCGCGATGGTTGCGAGATCGGCGCGGTCGATCCTGTGCGCCTGCGGGAGGCCATCGAAGCGCAGGGCGTGCGCGTCGTGTGACACAGGCGGCGTGACTCACACCAGAGACTAATCCAGCGGTTTGCAGGGGATCTCGAAGCGCTCGGCCACGCGGTCGAGGACCTTGCGGCAATGGGCGAGGTCGGCTTTGGCCTTGGCTTTCAGCCGGAAGAACCAGAACAGCCGACGCGGCAGCGGATACCAGCGGTCAAGATCGAGCAGGCAGGTGTCGAGAAGCGAAAGCGGCAGGCTTTGCACCATGGTGACGTGGAACATATAGGCCTGCGCCGCCGCTGCGCCGACGAAGGCGGCCTTGTTCTTTCGAAACAACGCTTCGTAGTCGATGGTGTAGAGGCCGAGCCCGCGCAGCTGACCGCGATAGAGCAGGTGCGTGGTGAAAAAGCCCGCGACCCCGGTGTGGTAATGGAAGCCGTCGCGGGGGGTGATGTTGAGCACCGTGCCGTGGGGCGAGAGGGCCGGCCGGGGTTCGACCAGCGCGCCGGTGCGGAAATAGCTGCCGGTACAGTTGACGAAGATGCTGCCTGGCGCGACCGGGCGGGCGGTACCGCTGCGCAGCTGCATGACCGGTCCGTCGGGCGTGTCGATCACGTCTGTCAGGTAGTCGGAGAGCATCTCACTGAGCCCGGCGGCGATGCGCGCCTGTTCCTCTTCGGACTGGAAGCCGAACAGAAAGCCCGCGTTGGGCGTGTCGGGATCGGTCGCGTGGGTGCGGCGGAAATGGTCGATCATCGCGGCTTCGTTGTCGCCGTCGAAGCTGCGGGCGATGTCGCGGAGCAACCCGGAGAAGGGCGCGCCCGAGGTCCAGCGCTTGAGGCCGGTGGGCGCGTACCGGGTCCGGTTCATGAAATTGGTCCCCTGGCCGGCGAGCAGGGTCACTTCGCGGGCGGGGTCCTGTGCCCAGGCTTCGAGGATCGTGTCCATGCCGGTCTTGCCGCCGCCGACGACATAGACCGGCGCCTGGGGCCGGGCGGCGAGGGCGGCGCGCAGATCCTGCGGCGTCACCGAGAGCACCGCGTCGCTGGCAAGCGGCAGGGGATCAGGCACGCTGTAGTCGAGGCCCGAGGCATAGATCGCGCGGGCGGCCTCGACGGTCTCGAGCGCCTCAGGATTGCCCATCGGGTGGAAGGCGACCCGGGCGCGGAAGCCCGCGTCGGTGTCGACCTCGTCACAGGCCAGCACCCGATGGCCGAGCCGCAGATCGAGGGCGAGCTTGTGGGCGATCGGGCCCAGCGCACCGGCAAGATGGGCCTGGATCTCGTCACGGCGGGCGAGATAGGTGGCGGGCTTGTCCCAGGTCCATTTTACATCGCCGACGGTGAACATCGGGTGCGGCTGGTGCAGCCGGACGTAATCGTAGGCGGTGTTCCACATGCCGCCCGCCCGGTCTTTCTCGTCGAGGAGCAGCACCCGGGCACCGCGCGGCAGGTAGGCGGCGGCAGCGTGGAGCGCGTTGAGCCCGGCGATGCCGGCGCCGACGACGACCAGATCGTAGGTCCGGACGGCGGTGTCGTTCGCCTCTGACGTGTGGGGGGTGGTCTGGTCCAGCATGGGCGTTCCCGATTTCTTCAAGCGTTCCTAACATGCCGGATCGCGGTTTCGCAGGGTCTAATTGCGCGGGTTCGGTTCGTGAGCCGGCACCCGCTCAACGTGCGGATGATTGCGCTCACATCTTGTTCCGGAGACGCTTGCACGTCGCCGCGAATTGGGCCACTCCAAGGGCATGAACCTCTCCGGCCCTCTCTACGCGCTCATTGCCTTCGGCATATTCGCGACCCACGACGTGATCGTGAAATTCCTCGGCGGGGTCTATTCCCCGTTCCAGATCATCTTTTTCACGACACTGTTTTCCTTCCCGCTCGTCACCTTCATGCTGATGCGCGATGCGACCGAGGGGCATCTGATCCCGAAACATCCGTGGTGGACGGCGCTCAGGACCGGATCGGCGGTGATCGGCGCGTCTTGCGCGTTTTACGCCTTTTCGGCGTTGCCGCTCGCGCAGGTCTACACGATCATTTTTGCCTCGCCGCTGCTCATCACCCTGCTCGCGATCCCAATCCTCGGAGAGAAGGTTGGCATCCACCGCCTGCTCGCGGTGGTGGTCGGGCTGGCGGGTGTGGTCGTGGTGCTGCGGCCGGGCTCGGCTTCGCTCGGGCTCGGACATCTCGCGGCGCTGGGGACGGCGGTGTTCGGCGCGCTCGCCTCTGTGGTGGTGCGCAAGATCGGGCGCGACGAGCGCACGGTGGTGCTGATGCTCTACCCGATGGCGGCGAACTTCCTGATCATGGGGGCGTTGCTCGCCTTCGTCTACAGGCCGATGCCGGTCGAGCACCTGGGCCTGGCTGCGGTGATCTCGCTCTTTGGGTTCGTCGCCGGTCTGTTCCTGATCTCCGCCTACCGCAACGGCGACGCGGCAATCGTCGCGCCGATGCAATATTCGCAGATCCTCTGGGCCACCGGGTACGGCTATCTGATCTTCAACGAGAGCGTCGACCGGACGACGATCATCGGCGCCGGAATCATCATTGCCAGCGGGGTCTACATCGTCTGGCGCGAGACCCGGCTGGGCGCGAAATCGCAAACCCCCGTGCTGCGCTCGCGGTCGCCCACCTCGTCCGCGGCGTCGTTTCGGATCTCGCCGCTGCTGCGCCGGATGCGGCAACGCGATTCACGCGGATAATCCCTTGC
>JAGRMP010000125.1:6918-31008 GCA_020441225.1 Maritimibacter sp.
TCGAATCCTCTCACTCCGACCAATAAAACAAGGGCCCTCAGGGGCCCTTTCGTTTTTTCCGGGGGTCGGGTTTCTGGGGACCGTCCCAGATATTCTCGGATCGGACTGTCCCAAGACAGGGAATTTCCTCAGCAGAGACAAAAAAGACCCGCGCGACCGGAGTCGCGCGGGTCAGTGAGGCTGCTCGATATTTGCCTCAGGATGGATGCTTGCCCATGCGGTTCGCGGCTTCCACGGCGGTGTGCATGTGTGCCGGGTGGTGATGGGCGTAGGTCTTTTCGAGCGTGTCGAGCGACACGCCGAAGTAGCCGGAGATATGCCACACGCTGGCGCCGGCCTGCATCGCCCAGGTGATGGCCGTGTGGCGCAGCGTGTGCGGCGTCACATCCGGAAGCCCGGCCCGTTCGCGGATGGCCTCCCAGTCGTTCTTGATGTCCACGACCCCGCTCCCTTCGATCTCGACAAGCCAGCGCGCACCGTTGCCGTGCCAGCGTTCCAGGTGCCGGCGAAGACGCGAGGGAAGGGTAACGGTGGGCGCCAATTTCTTGGTCTGCTTCTGGGCCCCGGCCTTCCTGTGGAACAACCCACGCGCAAGGTCGACGTATCCGCCCAGAGTGTGCGCCGAAAACCGGGACCGCAGGACCACCGTCTTCCTGGACCCGGTGTAGAGCGCCACCAGGATGAACTTCGCGAGGTAGCGGGTGCGCGCATCGGCGCGCGCGGCACGGATCAGCGCGGCGACCTCGTCGCGGGTCAGCCACCTGTCCTTGGGCGGCGGTGCGTCCGGCAACGTGACGGCGGGCACGGACGACAGCAGGCCACGCTTGTTGCAGAAGATCAGGGCCGAGCGGAGGCAGCCGAGCTCGCGCCGGATCGTTCCGTTTTGCACAGGCCTGGTTGCCTTTTCTTGGCCTGCCGGCAGGTATCCGGTGCGCCGGGCTTCCGCATATGCCTCGCAGGAATCGGGCGAGACTTCCGAAGTTTCCCGCCCGGTCCACCAGGCCGCCAGGGCGTCGATCGCGTATCCGATCCGCTCGGGGTTCGCTGTCGTGACCCCATGCTTCTCTCCGTAGTAGCTGAGGGCATCCGTGACGAGCAGCCCGCCGTCCTTCGAAGCGACGGGTGTATCCTTGTCGTTCAGGTATCGCCGGAGTTCCCTTTCAGCCTGTCCGCGGTCCGTTGTGCCCGTTGACAGCTCTCTTTGACCATCGCGGATGACGTAGACGGCCCCCCTGTCTTTCTTGGCTTTGCGGAAATACAGGCGGGGGCCTTTGGCGCGACGCGGCATAGCTGGATCAACTCCTTCAGTGAGTCCGCCTCGAGGCGAACGGTCTTCCTCATTCGGACCGTAAAGCCGTGCTCGTCGGCCACCGCGAGGAGGTCGGTGCTGGGGACGCCGAGCATCTTCGCGGCGTCGGGAATTTTGAGCAATCGTTCCATCTCGGTCTCGGTCGGTTTCGGTTCGTTTTGGCGCCGTCGGGCGCCGCTCGCGGTGGACATGCTGTGAACGTTTTCAAGACTGAAACGGATCTGAGCATTTTTTCGCGAGATACCACGCAATGCACTGTTTTTAATGGAAAGAAAGTTTGAGATTCGGGTGACGCCCTGGCGGATAGGCCAGCAGAAAGGACGAGCCACCGGGGCGCCGCACGAGACCCTTTCGGGCCATTGTCTCGTCGATCAGATGACCTGAGCGAGACGCGTGGTAACGTCCGCGATCCTGGCCCCGTGATACCGGATGGCCGCGTCGAGATTGTCGATGACGGTGCCCGCCATTTCGCGCTGAGCGATGGCCTCGAACGTCACCGCATCGAGACGGTCGGCGAGGGCCCTGGCGCTCTCAAACATGCGGCGCGCGTTCGGGAACATCGAGCTTGCCGCTTCGCTGAGATGGCAGATGATGTCCGCCATTTCATCGTCGTCCAGGTCCTCGGCGAGAGACAACAGGGACATGAATTCCCGGTTGACGATTTCGGCGACCGCGTAGGACACCGGATTGTAGAGTTCGAACGCGGTCTTCGTGGTGGAGATGGGCGGGTGCGCGTTGCTCATGTTGAGCCTCCTCGGACGCACAGTGCATCGCGGTTGCGATGTCTCGTGAACTGACGTCAAGCGCACTGCCGGGGGCCCTCAATCCCCCGAGCAGTGCGGCGGCGCACTATGCTGCCGCCTTCCCCTCATGCCCGCCCTCATCGGGCACGGAGAGGGCATACGCGTTCTGCAATTCGCCGGTGAGGACGCAGATGTCTTCGATCACCGGGTCGGTCACGTCGATGGCGGCGAACCGGGCCGCTTCCTCGCTCCCGTCCTCGTGGACATGCTCGAGCGTGAGGATGTCGAGCAGGGCGCGAAGCCGAGTGTCGGTCGACCGGGACACCGACGGCGATCCCGCCAGGTCGTCGAAGATGTTATCAACCAGGGCGCCGCCACGGGGGCCCGCGAGCAGGATCGCCGCGCCGCGGAGCGCGTCTGCCCGTTCGTCGAACAACTGGTGAAGCGGCAGGCGCCCGTCGGCTATCGTGTATCCTGTGTGGAACATGTTTCCTCCGTTCCCGGGTTTTCCAGCCTATGTCTGGGTCAAGTTCGCCGCCTACCGGTCGGGGTCGACTGTCGGATCGCACAACCAGGATCCGACAGGGGGCCCCGGCCCCTGCGGCAATTCGGGGAGAGGTCGAGGAGAGGGCGTCCCTCTCATCGCCGCGAGGATCGCGAGCAGGTGGGGGCGCCCATCGGCGGGGAGGAGTGCGGAACGACCTCCCCGGGAGATGCCAGGGGGAGTGCAGAGGGGGAGCGGCGAGCGATGACCCTTTGCGCCGGGGAGGTGCAGGAGGGGTGGCAGCGCCCTTCCTGCCCGGAGGGGTCCAGGGGAGGCGGAGCGCTTCCTTGGTGGGGTCCCGGGGTGAAACCCCGGGCGAACGAAGAGCTGCCCGCAAGGAGCCGACAGGTGGTGCGGGGAGCTGCATAGTGAGTGAAGAGCCCCCCGCATTGAAGAATTCGGGGGTCCCGGAGGCCCTGACCGACGGTTTCGCGCATGCGTTTTCGGGGTTCGTCCGCCGGGGACTACGTCCCCGGTATGGCCGACACTCGCTATATCGTCCTGCGCTTCGAACGCGTCTCCGATTACGGAATCGGTGGCGTCGCTGCGCATGGGCGACGGGAGGGTGAGCTACCGCACGTCGACCATGAACGAACCAAGGACAACCGGTTCCTGATCGGTCATGCCGACCTGAGGCAACTGTGCGACGAGCGCATCGTCGAGCTGCAACGCAAAACGGCGGAAAGCCGCATCGAGTCGTTTCGGCGGTCGCGACATACGGGTAGGAGGAAGGCCCTGGAGGACGCACTCGCGGAAGCGGGCGACGACAAGCACGCACTTGCAGAACTTGTCGGCTGGCCGTGGGATCCGAAGAACACGAAGCCTTGGACACAGGGCGTCCTCTCCGCATCCCGTGAATTCTTCCTCGACGAAAATGGTGCGATCGACCCGGCGAAGACCAAGGACTTCCTGAACTTCGCCGAAGCCTATCTCCTCGCGGAGTTCGGGCGCGAAGTGATCTATGCCCGGTCGGACGGCGACGAAGAAACCCCTCACGTTCATTTTGTGGTCGCGCCGGAACATGAAGAGCGGCGCACCGGGAATCCGATGCTGAGTCACGCACAACATCGGCTGTTCGGGATGGTCGAAATCGTCGAGGACCATGAAGGTGAGGACGACGAAAAACTGTGGGAGCGTAGAAGCTACGAGCTATTCCAAGATCGCGTCGCCCAGTTTGCCGAGGTCTACGACATCGACCTCGAGCGGGGCATCCGGCGCGCTGAGGATGAGCGCGAGAAGATCGCGCGTGGGGAGGAGGTCTGCAAGCGCAGAAACGTGCGCCCGTCGCGCGGCCGCAAGGTCGCGGCGATGCTGGCCGCAGAAGCGTCCGACGACAGGACCGAGAGCGCCGACCTTCTGGCCAGCGCGAAACAGCTCAAGTCGGACGCCGGGCGGAAGGACGAGGAGGCCGGGGCCGCGCTCGGAGCGGCGCGCCGAAAGGAACGGGAGGCGGAGGCTCTGATGGCCGGCATCAGTCGCGGCATGCAAGCTTTGGAGAACGACGAATTGGCCTACCGGCCCGCCACCGAGAAGAAGAAAGAGGGACTCAAATTCGGTCCGAACGCACCGGAGAAGGAGCCCGAAAGACGGAAGCTCCGCGAGGTGATACGCCCGGCCTACGAATGGCTCGTGGGGTTCGCGCGAAGTCTGTTCATGCGGGAGAACGCGGTCGCCAAGCGAGAGGCCGAGAACCGGCGTGCTGCATCGGCACTCGCCGCCGAGGAGCGCCGGATCAGCGGACGCCATTCCGAAGTCCTCGGCGATATCTTGAATGGGCGTGGGCCGGAAAACTACGCCTCCCAGGACTTTCCGGATGGCTTCCGGGTTCCACATGACATCGACGGCGAAGAGCTGAACCGCCTGCTTGCCGAGATGACAAACCGGGACCTCAGGGAAAAGCACGGTGCTTCAAGAGACGCGGCGATGTTGATCGAGGACGACCCCGCGCTCGCGCTTGAATTCCAGCGCGGCGCGGAGGCGATCGAGATCATTGCCAAGAAGCGCGGATACGATCTCGAGACAGGTCGGCATGACCCCAAGAAAGCGACCGATCCGGAACTCGCGCATCAGCATACTGACAGCGATCCCGAACCGATCAGGGTGGTCGTGAAGCAGAAGATCCTGTCCCGTTAACGCGGTTACTTCAGCGGCAGGTCGGGGGTCTCGTTGACCTTCGTGCGCGCAGCCGGGCGTTTCTTGTCGGCCGGTTCGCCGCCAACCGTATCCGAGGGCGCCACCGCACGCATGAGCTTCATCATCTCGTCGCGTTCGGCCAGACGCGCGTCGGCGTTGCTGAGGCCCGCCTTCGTCTCGGCGAGCTCCACTTGCAGCTCGGCGACCAGCTCCGCGGACTCCTCCGCCTGCTCCCGAGCCTCGTCGCGCTCGCTTTCGAGCCGGGCGATGATGCCCTCGAGATCCTCGATCGACCGACGGTTCTCCTCATCACGTGCGCGCATGACGCGCTTGATATCGACGATCTCCTCGTTTTGGAGGTCACGGGTCTTGGCCCACATGGCCTTCAACGCTTCGTCGTTCGCGAGGCGCAACTCCTCCGGGATCTCGGGCATATGCGCAAGCTTCGTGTCGAGCGTCAGCAGGCGGTCGACGATCTTCCGGCGCACCGGGCACAAGCGGCTCATCGAGGTCCTCACAAGCGTGTTCAGCTCCTCGTTGGTCGGCATCCTGCCGCCGTTCGAGTTTCGCAGCTTCAGCAGATCGCTCTCGACGCGGGCTTCGAATTCGGCCTCGGTTTCCCGGGCCAGGGTGATCTTGGTCTCGTGTTTCGACATGTTTTTCTCCTATGTCGCTCGTGGTGGGCGGTAATGGTATTACCGGGTATTACCGACCCACCGCGGGCCGGCAGGAAACACATGGTGCGATTTGCGGAGAGAAAAAAACGATCGCCGCAACCCTGGCCTGGCCGCCCGATTGAGCATTGAATCCACGGCGCTCTTCGGTCGATAGTCCGGACAATCATGACGAGTGCGGCTCGGCCTTCGAGCCCCCGGGAGGACGCGACATGTCGATCGAAACCACGCTCTTCGCCGCCGCCGACAAGATGCGTGGCTCGATGGACCCGGGCGAATACAAGCACGTGGCCCTGGGCCTGATCTTCCTGCGCTACATCTCGACCGCGTTTCAGCGAAAGCATGACGAGCTCATCGCCGAGTATGGCGAGGAGGCCGCGGAGGACCACGACGAATACCTGGCCGAGGGCATCTTCTGGGTGCCGGACGTCGCCCGGTGGCGGCACCTGTCGGCCAACGCGAAGAACCCGAAGATCGGCGTCATGGTCGACGACGCGATGCGCGCGATCGAGGCCGACAACGCCCAGCTCAAGGGCGCGCTGCCCAAGGTCTTCGGCCGCGCCGGGCTCGACCCGGCCGTCGTGACCGGCCTCATCGACCTGTTCTCGAACATCGAGTTCGACGGCACGCCCAAGGACTTCGACCTCATCGGCCGGATCTACGAATACTTCATCTCCGAGTTCGCCTCAAACGAGGGCAAGCGGGGCGGCGACTTCCACACGCCGAAGCCGGTGGTCGAGCTGATCGTCGACATGATCGAGCCGGTGAAGGGGCGGCTCTACGAGCCCTGCCACGGCTCCGGCTCGTTCATGGTGCACTCCGAGAAGTTCCTCGAAGCGCACAAGTATCGCCGCGAAGATCTTGCCATTTACGGCCAGGAGCGCAACCACACGACCTACGGCCTCGCGCGGATGAACCTCGCCATCCGTGGCATCGTCGCGCGGCTTGAGTGGAACCCGGAAGGCACGCTCCTGCGCGACGCCTTCCCGGACGAGAAGTTCGACTTTGTCATGGCCAATCCGCCGTTCAACGTCTCCGACTGGTCGGGCGACATCCTGGCCGAGGACCGGCGCTGGAAGTTCGGCGCGCCGCCGGTCGGCAACGCCAACTTCGCCTGGATGCAGCACATCTACGACAAGCTGAGCGCGACCGGGATCGCCGGCGTGGTCATGGCCAACGGCTCGATGTCGTCGATGTCGGGCGGCGAGGGCGACATCCGCCGTGCCATGGTCGAGGCAGGCGCAGTGGACGCGATGATCGCCCTGCCAGGGCAGCTGTTCTACGGCACCCAGATCCCGGCCTGTGTCTGGATCCTTGCGCGTGACAAGTCGAACGGCGTTGCCAAGAACTCGAAGCTGCGCGACCGGCGCGGCGAGGTGCTGTTCATCGACGCCCGCAGGATGGGAGCGCTGGTGCCAGGGAGCCGCAAGCAGAAGGAGCTGTCGCGCGAGGAGATCGCGAAGATCGCCAGCGCCTACCACGCCTGGCGGGGCGAGCCGGACGCGGGCGGCTACGAGGACGAGCCGGGCTTCTGCAAGGCGGCCTCGCTGGAAGATATCGCGAAGCACAACCACGTGCTCACCCCGGGGCGCTACGTCGGCGCCGGGGCGGTGGAAGACGACGGCGAGCCCTTCGAGGAGAAGTTCGAGCGGCTGACAGCGGAGCTGCGGGCACAGTTTGCCGAGGGACGGCGGCTGGAGGCGGAGATCGAGGCGCGGTTGGAGGGGCTCGCGTGACATTCAGCGTCGCTATCGGAGAATTGCCAGACCACTGGCGAACCG
Source organism: Maritimibacter sp. (assembly GCA_020441225.1). The sequence continues at coordinate 14,103 of JAGRMP010000125.1, forward strand.
CTCGGCTGAAGGATCTGACGTCCAAGATCGGCAGCGGTGCCACTCCGCGTGGTGGTGCCGCTACCTATCTGGAGGACAGAGTAGAACACGCGCTCATCCGCAGCCAATGCGTCCATGACCGTCAGTTCGACCTCGAGTCCTTGTCGTTTATCTCCGAGGAGCAAGCTCGTGGCCTCCGTGGGGTCGAGGTTCGCGAAGGTGATCTGCTTCTCAACATTACGGGTGACGGCGTGACGTTCGGTCGATGCGCCATGGTGCCGAAAGACGCGCTCCCCGCAGTCGTGAACCAGCACGTTGCGATCATCCGGCCAGATCCTGCCCAGCTCGACTCTGGGTTCCTGCTCAGCTTCTTGGTCCACCCAGATACGAAGCCATACATCGAAAGCTTCAATGCCGGTGGATCTCGTCGCGCAATCACCAAGGGGCATATCGAAAACTTCGAGATCCCCCTCCCACCGCTGGCCGAGCAGAGACCCATCTCCGCGATCCTTCAGGCGCTTGACGACAAGATCGAGCTGAACCGGCGGATGAGCGCAACGTTGGAGGAGATGGCGCGGGCGCTCTATCGGTCCTGGTTCGTGGATTTCGACCCCGTCCACGCCCGCGCCGCCGGCCAGCCCCCCGCCCACATGGACACGCCCACCGCCGCCCTCTTCCCCGACAGCTTCGGTCCGAACGGACTGCCGGAGGGGTGGATGTCGGGACCGCTGCTCGACTTCATGGACCTGATTTCGGGCGGAACACCGAAAACGTCTGTGCCAGAATTCTGGGGCGGCGATATTCCGTGGGCGAGTGCGAAAGACGTCAGCCAATGCGGGCAAGCGTTCCTGATCGAGACAGAACGCACGATCACGCGCGCCGGGCTCGAAAAGAGCAGCACCAAGATCGTTCCGAAGTTCTCAACCGTTGTCGTGGCGCGAGGCGCGACGACGGGTCGGGCCTGCATGTTCGGCGACGACATCGCCATGAACCAGACCTGCTACGCCTTGCACTCTTCCCGAGGCGAGCCCTTCTTCGTGAACTGCATGTTCATGAACGAGGCGCTCGGGATCACACAAGCTGCCCACGGCTCGGTGTTCGACACGATCACGACGAAGACGTTGCAGGCGTCAGAGGTGGTTGCGCCTCCGCGTGAGTTGACGGCGGCGTTCGAGGAAACGGTGGCGCCGATGTTCCGGGAAATCCTGAACCTGACGTCCCAAAGCCAAACCCTTGCCGCCCTCAGCGACACCCTCTTACCCCGCCTAATGTCCGGCAAGCTTCGCGTTCGTGCGGCCGAGTCGCAGGTCGAGGCGGTCGTCTGATGGTGCGCCCCTACGAGGTCTCGGAACCGTTCCTGTTCGGCGACGTGGACTCGGACGTCCTGGCCTTCGCGCAGGAGAAGTTCGCGTCGCTCGCCAGGGGCGTGATCTCCCGCATGCAGCGGTGGGAAGCTTCGGGCATTTTCGAGGGCGAGGCCGAGGGGCTGCGTAGCCTTTGGGACGAATGGTGCTGGTATCAGGCGAACCACTCAAGCAACACACCGCTCCTATCATATGCGATAGACGATGCGCGGGATGGGGTGATCGCCGCCGTGGTGTCCGGGCTTACCTCGTCGGAGGCAGTGTTGCTCACCAAGGCTGCGGCCGCGGATGAGGCTGACGCCCAATGCGCCAATCCGGAGCTCCTGGGCCGCATTATCGCCGATATTGTCTCCGAAGCTGCCTCCCGCCGCGACTTGTCCCGCTTCGAGGTATACTGATGTTCCAGATCGACCGTTCCGCCAACCGCCTGCGCAAGCTCGAGCGCGCGACCTTCTCCGAGCTCGGGTTCCGTGAGCGCGAGCATCTCCAGGAGTGGCTCGCCACCATGCCGGAGGCGCTCTGCGAGGCGATGAGTGAGGGCGAGGACGGGCTCCTGATCATCCAGAAAGAGTTCGACGGGTTCGACGGCACACGGGAGCGGCTCGACCTCCTGGCGCTCGACCGGAACGGCCAGCTGGTGGTCATCGAGAACAAGCTCGACGATTCCGGGCGGGACGTGGTCTGGCAGGCGCTGAAATATGCCGCCTATTGCTCGAGCCTCAAGAAGGTCGAGATCGTCGGGATCTACCAGCAATACCTGGAACGGCACGGCGGCGGCGACGCGGCCGGGAAGATCTGCGAGTTCCTCGGCGAGGACACGCTCGACGAGATCGTGTTGAACGACGGGACCAACCAGCGCGTGGTGTTCATCGCCGCGAACTTCCGACGGGAAGTGACGGCGACGGTGCTGTGGCTGCGCGAACACCAGATCGACGCGCGCTGCATCAAGGTGCTGCCCTACAAGTTTGGCGCCGAGTCCTTCGTCGACCTCCAGCAGGTGATCCCCACGCCTGAGGCCGCGGACTACATGATCCGCATGGCGGAGAAGGACAGCGAGGAGAAATCGGCGAAGGGTGCGCAGAGATGGAGCCACGAGATGCGGCTCGAGTTCTGGGATCTTGCGCTGGAGGCGCTCCGCAACGCCGGCCTGGAGCGCTGGCAGAACATCACCCCGTCGAAGGACCACTGGCTCAATTCCAGCGTTGGCGTCTCGGGCTGCACCCTCACGTTGATCTTCCTGCGCCACGAGGTGAGGGTTGAGTTCCAGCTGAACCGCTCTGACCGTGACGAGAACAAGTGGCTCTTCGATCAACTCGCCGCTGACAAGGCGAGGTATGAGCAGGTCGTGGGCGAGGAGCTGGAGTGGCGCCGGATCGACGACAAGAAGGTCAGCATGATGGTCTGCAAGACCCCGGTGCAGGGCTACAGCAAGGAGAACTGGCCGGAGATGATTGCCTGGCTGGTCGAGCACTACCGGAAGATGGATGAGGCCTTCTCCGAGCCCGTGCGGGCGCTGGCGGCGCGCATGAAGCCAGGAGCGGGCGCCTGATGGCCTGGAACTCGGAATCCGACCTCGAGGACTGGTTCCTCGAGAGGCTTGCGGGCCTGGGTTACGAGACCGGATCCGGTGCCGACATCTCGCCCGAGACCCGGGATCCCGAGCGCCGCAGTTTCCACGACGCGATCCTGCGGAAGACATTCGTCGCGTCCGTCGCCCGGCTGAACCCGGAGCTGCCGGAAGGCGCCGTGGGCGAGGTTGTCTCCAAGGTGGCCGATGACACCCTGGCCGGCGATTTGGTCGCCGAGAACCGCCGCATGCATGACCTGGTCGTCCGGGGCGTGCCGGTGACGTATTTCGCGCAAGGCGAGGAGCGCCATGGGCGGGCCCGGCTCGTCGACTGGGACGACCGCGACAATGTCTGGCAGGCCTTCAACCAAGTCGACATGGTCGGTCGTGTGACCCGGATTCCGGACGTCGTGATCTACCTCAACGGCCTGCCCCTGGTCGTGGTCGAACTGAAAGGCACCGAGGGCGCCGACATCGAGGCCGCCTTCGCGCAGATCGAGACCTACAAGGTCGACATCCCCAACCTGTTCCGGAGCACCGTGTTCTCGGTCGTGTCGGACGGACTGAACGCGCGCTATGGGACGCTGTCGGCCAATTGGGACCGGTTCATGCGGTGGCGGACAGTCGACGGCGAGACCATTGTCCGCGAGAGCGAGACGCTTGCGCTCGGCACATTGTCGGATGGTCTCCTCGACCGCGGCGTCCTCCTGGAGATGCTCCGGTGGTTCGTCGTGTTCGAGGACGAAGGCACCGGGCCGATCAAGAAGGTGGCGGGGTATCACCAGTTCCACGCCGTGCGAAAGGCGGTCGGGTCCATCGTCAGCGCCCGGGGCGACGATGGCAAAGGTGGCGTGATCTGGCACACGCAGGGCAGCGGGAAGTCGTTGCTGATGACGTTCCTCGCCGGGCGCGTGATGCATCTGCCGGATCTCGAAAACCCGACCGTTCTGGTCCTCACGGACCGGAACGACCTCGACAACCAGCTCTTCACGACCTTCGGCCGGTGCCGGGATCTCCTCGGCGAGGAACCGGTCCAGGCCGAGAGCATTCAGGATCTCAAGACCCTCCTCAACAGGAAAGTCGGCGGCATCGTCTTCTCGACGATCCAGAAGTTCCGGCCGGAGCGAGGGCACGACTTTCCGGAACTGACACCGCGGTCCAATGTCATCGTCCTGGTCGACGAGGCGCACCGGACCCAATACGGCTTCGACGCGAGGATCGACGAGAAGTCGGGCGAGGTGCGCCGGGGGTTGGCGCACCACCTCCGCGCGGCGCTGCCGAACGCGGTCTACGTCGCGCTCACGGGCACGCCGGTCGAGTTGGTCGGCGCGAACACTCGGTCGGTCTTCGGCGATTACATCGACATCTACGATATCGCTCAGGCCGTGGAAGATGGGGCGACGGTCCCGATCTTCTATGAGGGCCGTGTGGCGCGGATCGAACTGGACGACGAGGTCCAGCAGATCCTCGACGAAGAGTTCGACGAGGCCACCGAAGGGCTGGATGACAATGAGGCCAATGCCGCGGCCCGCAAGTGGTCCGGGGTCGAGAAACTTGTGGGCGCCCCTGCCCGCCTGGAAGCGGTGGTGGCCGACATCCTCGCGCATTACGACGCACGCCTGGAGGCGATCGACGGAAAGGCGATGATCGTCTGCATGAGCCGTCGGATCTGCGTGGACGTCTACGAGCGCATCGTCGCCGCACGCCCCGACTGGCACGCGGACCAGGACGACCAGGGGGCCGTCAAGGTGGTCATGACCGGCAACGCGACCGACCCGACGAGCTTCCAGCCGCACATTCGCAACAAGTCGCGCCTGGAAGGGCTGCGCCGGCGATACAAGGACACGTCGGACCCGTTGAGGTTGGTCATCGTCCGGGACATGTGGCTGACCGGTTTCGACGCGCCCTGCATGCAAACCCTGTATGTCGACAAGCCAATGCGGGGCCATGGGCTCATGCAGGCGATTGCGCGGGTCAACCGGGTGTTCTCCGGCAAGCCGGCCGGTCTGGTCGTGGACTACATCGGGTTGGCGTCCGAACTGAAGAACGCGCTGGCGCACTACTCGCAGAGCGACCAGGCGCAGACGGGCGTCGATGAACGAGAGGCCGTAGCTGCCTTCCTGTCCGCGCTCGACGTGGCGCGCGGCATCTTTCATGGCTTCGACTACACGAGCGCCCTGGGCGGTAGCGGCGCCGCGCGGCTCGAGATCCTGCCGAAGGCCGTGGACCACGTGCTCGCGAGGGCGCGCGAAGATGGCGACGAAGGAGAGAAGGACTTCGGCAAGCGGTTTCTCGATGCCGTGGCCGGCCTCGCCCGGGCCTTCAAGCTCGCTGCCGGGTCCGCAGAGGCCGCTGAGCATGCCGAGGAGGTCGCGTTTTTCCTCGCGGTTCGGTCGGCCCTCCAGAAGATGGACGTCAACGGCGGACGCCGCAGGACCGGCAATTCCGATTTCGCGATCGAGCAGCTCCTGAACCGCGCCGTCGCTTCGACCGAGGTGATCGACATCCTCGAGGCCTGCGGCTTCGATCGCCCGGACATCAGCGTGCTGTCCGAGGAGTTCCTGATCGAAATCCAGAACATGGAGCACAAGAACCTTGCGGTGGAGGCCCTGAAAAAGCTCCTGAACGGGGAGATCAAGGCACGGACGCGGGGTAACGTCGTGCAACACGAGAAGTTCTCGGACCGGCTGACCAGCGCGATCGCGCGCTACCACAACCGGAGCGTCGACGCATTGCAGGTCATCCAGGAGCTGATCGCCCTTGCGAAGGATCTCCGGGCGCAGCCCGAGGACGACCTCAGCGAAGCCGAGCGGAGCTTCTACGACGCCCTCGCCGAGAATGAGAGCGCCGTCGAGGTCCTGGGCAATGAGGAGCTCAGGATCATCGCCACGGAGCTCGTGAATTCCGTTCGCGAAAGCTCCGGGGTCGACTGGTGGGAGCGGGACGATGTCCGAGCCAAGATGCGGGTCGCCGTGAAACGGATCCTGCGGAAGCACGGGTATCCGCCAGATCTCCAGGCCGACGCCGTGAAGTTGGTCATCCGGCAGGCCGAGGCCCTGGCGCGAGCGGCTGCCTGAGACTGAGTTCTCTTGTGCTGGTGTCGAGCGCCAGTTTGGCGGTCTCTCTGTTGGCGACCCGTGCTCCGACAGGAAGGCCAGGTCCGTTTCAAATCACCCATCACCTTCAAGTCAGGCGCGCCAGTTCGTTTTCGGCGGCGCGGCGAGCGTCGTCGATGTGTCGGTAGGTCTCCGGAAGTTCGCGCCCCAGAACCACAACCGACCAGACACCATCGTTGTCGGATCGGTGCGTCTCGAGGCGATAGACAGAAGCCACGATCTCGCCGGCCCGCATCAGGTGTCGCGGATCTCCATGGGTGCCCCTGGTCCATCCGTCTGTGACCGAGGGCCGGCGGCGGTCGAGTTCCGCCGTCACCGCGTCGCGCAGTCGGAGAGCCTCAGGATCATCGGGACTGCGGTGCAGCGCGTCGTTGGCGTTCTTGAGGAATTGTCCGAGCGCCTTGGCGTCTTTCGAACTCAGTGTCGCGAGAATACGTTCGATGTTCATGGTCAACTCCCTCAATTCTCTGTTTGTGCAGCGATCGCGGCCCACTCTCGGATGTCGTGCTGGTGCTCCAACATCCAATGCCTAAGGGTGGCGGTCGCACGGATGCCTTGCTGGATTGCGTCGACCTGGGCGTCGAAGTCTCCGAATTGGTCGACCTTTGGGGTCTCGGCGACGATCTTCAGGCTGGAACCACCGTTCCTCCGCCGGTTCATGGTCGGCAAAGCATGGAAATCCGAGTTTTCGAGGGCGGCGCCGATCGTTTCGGACAGCTGGTCCCAGGCGTCTCCCCAGCCATAGAAGTTGAGGTTGGCATTCGCATCGCGCAGCTGGTGCACGATCCGCATGCGCGGCAGGAAGGGCCATTTCGGGAGCGTCTCGGGTGCGAAGATCATCGTCACGCTTTCCGCCGCACTCTCGCGCAACATCGAGGGCCCGGGCACCAGCTCCGGTGCCATTTCCTGAAGCAACGCAACATAGCGCTCGGAGAAGGCGCGTTTGCCCGGGTGGATCACCTGGACGTAGCCGCGTCGGCCCCTGTCGATGGCCTGGCGCATCAGACCTGCACGATAGGTCATGCGGGAGGCCAGGAGGGCGGGCAATTCCCGCGCGGCACTTTCGAAGTAGGTCTCGACCTCCTCGTAGGTGACGAGATGGTCGAAGGCACCGCTGAATTCCGGATGTGAAGCAGCGTAGCCGTCGGGGCTGACAAGGAGCGTGAGCACGACCAGACCGTCCTCGGCAAGCGTTTCCGCCTCTTCGCGATACGAGCGCGCCTGGTCGGGTTGTTCGTCGGCATCGAGCTTGTTCTCGATCAGCAGAAGGACGTCGCCACGATCGGTCGATGCGCGCAGGCGGATGTCGATCTCACGTCGGTTGAACATCCGCCGGGTGGAATGCAGGACTTCACTCGACTGAACTATCGGGCGCGTGCCGGCGGCCCTGGCAAGCAGCCACGCAACGAAATCCGGCGAACAGGCGAGTTCTTCGACCAGCAACAGGTCGATATCGCGTTCAGTGGCGTGGGTAAGGGTGGGAACATCGGTCATTGGTCTGCTCAATTCACGTCAGGGTTGGTGGCGGTCTTGGTTGCCCAGCGGGCCATGGCCTCGGCTTCCGCTTCGCGGATCGCACGATCCTGTTCGGCGCGGAGCGCGTCGAGCCCGCCGGCAAGGCGATCGCATTCCGCGCCGAGTTCTGCCTCGAGCGCGCCGGTCAGCAGGTCGATCATGAGCCTCCCGGCCGGTGAAAAATGCGAGAAGCGGCTCGCAGGAAAATCCGGATTGAAGGACGGAAGGTGTCGGATCCGCGGTTGGAATATGAGGGACGAGTCAGGGACTTCTTCGTTCATGAGATAGCGTAGGAGCGCCGGACTTACCTCGCGCCAGCCGAAATAATCGTCGTGTGCGCCCTCGCGAAACTCCGGCTCTTCGAGCCACTCGCCTTCGCCGAGCCCGCTTGCAATGACGGCGTGCGCCTCGCCTTCGACAAGCGCCTGAGACCGAATGCCCCCGGGATCGGCGAAAGGCGTTTCGAATGTCACGATTCGCCCATCTCCCAGTCGCGCTTCCAGATTGGTGCGGAACTCGAGGAGGGAGCCGACGGACAGGTGGTCATTTACCGGCCCGAGTGCGAGGCGGACTTCGAGCCAGAACAGGTAATCGACACTGGTGAATTCGCCTTCCGAGAATGCGATCCAACCGGGCCGGGGGGCGAACTGCAATCGTCTGCCCAGTGTGATAGACGGTGCCGGAGGCGCTTCTTCGAAATGCAATCCTCCGGGTCCCGCGAGGCCCCATGCTGCGGCCGAAGGATCCAGCGGATAACTCGACGTCCGAAAGCTTCCTGACAACACGTCATAGGCACCGTTGGTCGCACGCAGCTTGCGCCAATATTCCTCGACATCATGGTCACGCATCACCGCAGCCGCCATTTGCTTGAGCAGGTCCGCAAGGCGTGCCCAGTTCTCGCTGTCCCAATCGCCTTCAGGAAGTTCTTCAGTGCCGAGGCTGCATCCCTCGAAAACCTGGCTGACGAGCACGGCCTCGGGTTCGCCAAGCTCAGCAGCGACTGCACGGGCAATTTGGAAGTATTTGCCGGGCTTTGACAGAATTCTTGCTCTACGCTTCTCGCTCGCGCCCTGCGGATACGTGTAGTCCCACAACCGCTTTGTCGAGTCGGTCAGCGCGTTGCCAGCGAGATTGACGCTCTTGTTCTGGAGCACTCTGTGAATGTCGAACCCTTCCACGCGCTTGGCCCGTTCGAGGATTCGATCGAGGTTCCGGGCTGCGACCAGGTGCTCGTCTCCGGGCGGGAACTTCGGCTTGCGCGCTATCGCGTCACGGATCTGTTCGGCGCGCCTGATCCGGGCAGCCAGGTCAGGTTCGTGTTTCATGTGGACGACATCTCCCATGGCTCAAACCCCCAACCTATAGCGGCGCGCCGCGCGGTTTCCGTTGTCGTGAACGACCGTAACCACACGACCCGTCTTGTCGCTCCAGACGACGGCAACGCTGGGCAGTCGCTCGGCGGTCTGCCGGTCGCCCCCGGCGGCAACGAAGGAGCGTGCGGCGGCTCGGCTCACTCGCAGCACCCGGCAGTTGTCACCCACTGCGGCGTCGCGATCATGGTGATCGAGGATGTTCTCCACCAGATGCAGCGGGATACCCCGCTGCTGGCTGCGTTGGCGTGCATGGTGGGACATGATGTCGTGTCTTTCCATTTCCGGATCTCCTCGTGATCTGATCAAAGCGTCCCACGAACGGATGTGATCCGCATTCCGAATATCGGAATATTTGCTAACTTTTTTTCGGAAATTTTTCGCATGAAATTTCGGAAGTCCGGTGGCAGTGAAATAACATGGGGCTTCCGGGGATGGATCACGTCGCTCCCTGAAACAACATATTGTCGGTCGAGGGCGCGGGACGCGAGCTGCCAAGGAGGCGGTCGTGGCTCACGTCCACAGCGTGAGCGCCAAGCCTCCACAGCCACCCCTTTTTGTCGGTTCGTCCGGTGCCCTATGTCTCCAACAGTGCAAACCTGGAGAAAACGCGATGTTGCTGAAATTGAACTGGCCTTCATTGGAGGCCGCACGCGAACGGATGGAACAGATCACTCGTGACCAGAAGGTGAGACGTTGCCTGTGCGTGGGCGGGTGCGGTGAACCTGATTGTCCTGGGGAAAGGAGAATGGCCGCGAAACTGGCGGCGGAACGTAAGACCGCTCAACCAAAAGAACGCTGAGATCGTGTCAAGTCGGATTCCTTCGTGTTACAATGCCCTGCGTTTTGCCATAGCGGCTGACAGTCTATCGGCCCGGGCGAGAAGCGGAGTTCTTTCCGGTGCGGTTTCTGGGGAGCGTCCCAGATATCCTGCGAAAAGGGGCGGAAAAACTGGTTATTTGACCGGCAAAACCCCTTATTTTGTTGGGATTTCGTTTTCTGAAGTGTCTTCGGGAGGCAGGGGTCGGAGGTTCGAATCCTCTCACTCCGACCAGATCAAACAGAAAGTCAGGGGCCCCTTGCGGGCCCTTTCGCTTATCGGCCCCAGGACCGGCCCCCCTGGCGGGCACGACATCGGGCATGGGCCGGCACGACGCCGCCCTTTGGGAGCCGCCGCCTGCCGGAAAGGGATGCGATGCGGGTCCCGCCGGGGCAGTTTGCCGGCGCAGGCGCAGAAGGTCAGATGAACTCCAGGTCGTCCTTGAGACCATCGAGGCTGACGCCAACGACAAGCAAGGTGTCATCACCAAAATCGAACAGAACGCCTTTCTCGGTGTCGCTTGCATGGGCATCAAGGATCTCGGCCTTGCTCAGGTCGTCTCCCGCCAGGGAACGGTCGATGCGCAGGCGGTCGACGTTGTTTTCGAAGTCGCGCACCCGATCCTCGCCCCAGCCGCTCTTGAAGATGAAGACGTCGTTCCCATCCCCCCCGATAAGCTTGTCCCGGCCGGCGCCGCCCTTCAGCCTGTCGGTGCCGGCGCCGCCGTTCAACACGTCGCCGCCCTGACCGCCTTTGAGCCGGTCGTCGCCGTCGTTTCCGTTGAGATAATCCCTTCCGTCGCGGCCGAGCAGGACGTCGCGTCCGCGTCCACCGAAGATGTCGTTGTCGAGGTCGTTGCCGTTGATGCGGCCGCTGGTCCGGTTGGCGATCTGGGCGCTTTCGAGATTGCCGGTCATGGTGAACTTCTCGGCCGTGACAATCGCGGTGTCGTAGCCGCTGCCGGCCCGGATCGCCGCGTCGTCGCTGACGAAAAACACGTCGTCGCCAGCGTCGCCGATGGCCTTGGCGTCGCCGATCACGATGAACACGTCGTCGCCCTCGGTGCCCCGCATCCGGTCGGTGACCACATCGACGCCGAACTGGTCGTGCATTTCCGCGACCAGCTGATCCCTGAGGTCGGCGAGAACCGCCGGGTCGGGGTTGTCGATCGGGGCGGCGTAGGTGATGTCGTCGACGGAGAACAGCTCCTCTTCGCCATCCGTGTAAAGCGTGTAGCGATGGGTTTCGGTGCGCATCGAGATGCTGCCGTAGGTGGTGGTCAGCACCGCTTCCCGCCCGTGATCGGAGAACAGATCGACGCCCTGGGTCTCGACCGGCTCCGGCAGGCCGGTCAGGCCGGAGAGCGTGGGCCAGATGTCGATCAGCGAGGCAGGGGTGGAAACCACGGTGCCGGCGTCCAGCGACGGATCGGCGATGATCATCGGAATGGAGGCAGCTTCTTCCCAGAGCGTGAATTTGCGCCAGATGTCGCGGTCGCCGAGGTGAAAGCCGTGATCGGAGAACAGGACCACGGTGGTGTCGTCCCAATGGCCGCCTGCGGTGATGCCGTCGAGCACCCGGCCGATCTGCGCATCGGCATAGGAGATCGCCGCAAGGTAGGCCTGGATCAGCTCCGGCCAGGACGCGCTTTCGGGGTGCAGTTCCTGATCGCGTTCGAGGCCCAGGACATTTTGGAAAAACTCCGGCAGGTCCTCGAAACCCACCCCGTCGATGGCCGGCAGGTCGATGTCGTCCATCGGGTAGAGATCATAGTATTTCTCGGGGGTCTTCCAGTGCAGGTGGGGCTTGTAGATCCCGACCGCCATGAAAAACGGATCGGCCCCGGCGTAGTTGGTGAGGAAACTCTGGGCCGCCGAAGCCGTGACGGTATCTTCCATCCGGCTTTCGGAGATCGAGATCGGCGCGACATCGTCGAACGGATAGGAGACATCGGTGGTCTTTTGGGGCCGAATACCGCCCTGGCCCTGATAATCGAGGACCGGGGCCAGATATTCCTTGGAATCCTTGTTGTTGGGGTTGTGGATGACCTTGCCCTGGGACCAGGTGAAGAACCCCGCACTGTGGGCCGCGCCGAGAAAGGTGTCCTGGATCGGCACGACGTCCTGGATCCGCATGCTGTTGTCGTGAACCCCGGTCGAGAACGGGGATTGCGCGGTCAGGGTGGCCGTCCGGGCGGGACTGCAGATCGGAACCGGAGTCACGGCGTTCTCGAAGGTCACACCAAGGCCCATGAGACGGTCGATATTCGGGGTCTGGATCTGGATCCCGAAGGCGTCGCGGTACCGCACGACATTGATCATGTCGTCAATCGAAATCAGAACAACGTTTTCGGCCATTGCGCCTCCTTTTCGCGGCGCGGGCCTGCGGGCGTCGGCGGCTTGCGCGCCTCAGCCCCTGCAATAACATCTGCCACGTACACCTTCCGAGCCGATACCGGCCCCAGTTCCAGTGAATGAACACATACATACGGCGGGATGCAACCCCCGGATGTTCGGGTGCGCGGCGGGGTCGCAGACGGATCAGGCGTCTGCGGAGGTGACCGCCTCCCAGTCGAGATCGAAGCGGGCAAGGTACTTGCGCAGCCGGTCGGCGTCGTTGGTGGTGGTCCGGTTCTGGCGGGACACGGCGAAGAGCTGCCGACCGGCGGCGCTCAGGCTCGCAGAGGTCCGGCAGGTGCGGATCACCTCGGCAAGCTGGACGCGGTCGAAGGGGTCGATCGCCTCCGCCCGGTGGCCCAGCACATCGCGGAGCAACCGGATGGTCTCGTCCGGATTGGCTGCACCCCAGTCGCGCCGGAGCGCGGCAATTTCGCCTTCGACCATCGCGCGGGTGATTCGACCCCGGGGCGCGAGCGTGCAAAGCCGCCGGATCACGCCGCCGAAATCGCGGAAATTGCCGGGCCAGGCGGTGGCCGGATCGGTGGCGAAGCGCAGGAATCGGTCGCGGGCATCGGTGTTGAACCCGACCCGCAGCGCCAGGTCGCGCTCGGCCCGGTCGAGCTCGAAAGCAAGATTGGCCTCGATGTCTTCGCGCCGGTCGCGCAGCGGCGGCAGGGTGAAGTTCCACATGTTGAGCCGCGCGAGCAGATCGGGGCGGAAACGGCCGTCGGCGACCAGCGCCCGCAGGTCGCGCCCGGCCCCGGCGATGACGTGAAACCGGCTGGTCACTTCGTGGTCGGATCCGAGCGGGTAGTAGCGCCCGGTCTCGATCGCGTGCAGCAGGAGCGCCTGTTCCCGGCTGCCCAGCTCGTCGATCTCGTCGAGGAACAGCACCCCGCCGTCAGCCTCGCGCAGAAGACCGCCGCGTTCGGACCCCGCGACGCCGATATGACCCCGGCGCTGACCGAAGAGCGCGGGCAACGCATCCGCGCCGGCGATCGAGGCGCAATTGACCTGCACCAGCCGGCCCTTCACGCGACGGCGATCGAGCTTCAACCGGTAGATCCGCTCGGCCAGTTCGGTTTTGCCGGTGCCGGTTTCGCCGAGCAGAAGGATCGGCGCGTCGGAATTGCTCACCACCAGCTCGATCCGGTCGATCAGGGCGTTGTAGGCGGGATTTCGGGTCTCGATCCCGCCCTTGAGCTGGTCGCCGTACTCGCGCGAGAGCTGATCGAAGCGCTGTTGCAGGGCGTTGTAGCGGCTGAGATCGAGGTCGATCACGTCGAGCGTGCCCGGTTCCCCCTCGCCGCGCGGCGGTCCGGTCTGGAGCAGGCGGGCGGGCACATGCCGGCTCTCGGTGAGCAGGAACCAGCAGATCTGGGCGACATGGGTGCCGGGGGTGAGATGGACGTGGTAACGCTCGCGGTCCTCGTCGAAGCCGTAGCCGCGGGCGAGATCGTAGAGCTTGCCGTAGACCTCCTGGAAATCCCAGGGATCGTCGAGGTCGAGGCGGACAAGGCGAACCTCGGTCTCGGGCGACAGCGCCTCGATCTCGCTTTTGACCGCCAGGGCAAGTCGGTTGAAGCGCAGATCGTAGAGCAGCTCGATCCGGTCGACGGCGAAATCCGGGTGCTGAACCAGCGACACGGTCGGCTTCCAGCGCCGTTTCTTGCCCATGTCGAGCTTGGTGCCGAGGAATCCGAGGACGACGTTTCTCATGGAACTATCCAGTACGATAAAACCCGATACAACCATATCGTATCTACGGAAGCCGGTCGCGGCAATTCATTCTATTCCTGTTCATTATCAAAGACTTGCAGGGATTTTCGATTTTCCTCGGCCGCCCGCGCCGCACATGGGAAAACGGTCCCACAAGCAAGACGCGCAAGAGAGAAGGGCAAACCAATCCGGGTTTGCCGAACCAGTTGACCGGCACCTGGTCGGGGCGGATCTCATCCCTGCCCCGTCCCGCCGGTCAACACCCTTTCCGGGCAGGCGCGCAACCCTGTGCGGGCGACCGCCAGCCGAAGCGACAATCAGACCGAGTAAGTACGATGGACAAGACGATTTCAGGGCCGGTGACCGGCGAACATCTCAAGGATTGGGGGCACCGCCCCGGCAAGCAATACCCGGACCTGCTTGCGCGGGCCAATGCGCTGCGCGCCGAGGGGTATGGCCTGGTGCGGATCCGGGCCGAGCTGGACAGCGAGATCCCGGCCGAACCGGAGACATTGTCGCTGCGGGCGCCGGGCGCAGTGGGGTTTCACGAGACCATCGAGGCCGACGATCCGGACGAGCTCGACAACATCGCCAAGGTCCGCGCGACCATGACCGCGCTCATGCGCACACCGACGCTCGAAGCCGGTGCGGTGATGCCGGATGCCTGTCCGGCCGGGCCGGAAGGCACGATCCCGGTGGGCGGCGTGGTGGCGGCGCGAAACGCGATCCATCCCGGAATGCACAGCGCCGACATCTGCTGTTCGGTGATGATGACCGATCTCGGGAATGCCGATCCGAAAGCGGTGCTCGATGCAGCGCAATCGGTGACGCATTTCGGCGCCGGTGGACGGCCGCAGGGCAAACGTTTCACCGTGTCCCTCAAGCTCATCGACGCGTTTCGCGCGAACCCGTTCCTCGCGGATGAAAAGACCGTCCGCATGGCGCAGGAGCACATGGGAACGCAGGGTGACGGCAACCATTTCCTGTTCGTCGGCCGGTCGCGCAAGACCGGGCGCACCGCGATCGTGACGCATCATGGCTCGCGCGGACCGGGGGCGATGCTCTACCGCAGGGGCATGGAGATGGCCGAGCGGTTCCGCAAGGCGCTCTCGCCGGAGACGCTGAAGCAGAACGCCTGGATCCCGGCCGACAGCGAAGAAGGCCGGCTTTACTGGGAGGCGCTTCAGCTCATCCGCAAGTGGACCAAGGCCAACCACAACGCGCTGCACCAGGCGACGGTCGAGGCGGCCGGGCTGGAGGCGGCGGAGCGGTTCTGGAACGAGCACAACTTCGTCTTCGAGCGCGACGGGCTCTATTACCACGGCAAGGGGGCGACCCCGGCCTGGGACAGCTACGCCGGTGACGCGAGCGGGCACACGCTCATTCCGCTCAACATGGCGGAGCCGGTGCTGATCGCGCGCGGGCGCGATGCGAAAGCCGGGCTCGGCTTCAGCCCGCATGGCGCGGGGCGCAACTATTCGCGGTCCGAACACAGGCGGCGGATGGGGGCGGTGACGCCCGAAGAGATGCTGAAGGCCGAGACCGCGGGGCTCGACATCCGCTTTCATGCCGGCGCAATCGACGCGTCGGAACTGCCGTCGAGTTACAAGAGCGCGGCACGGGTTGTGTCACAGATCGAGGCCTATGACCTGGCCGAGATCGAGGATCATATCGACCCCTATGGCTGCATCATGGCCGGCGATCTGCCGCCGTTCTGGAAGACGCAGAAAAAACGCGGCCGGCGTTGATACGAGGCGGCCCGGGAAACCCGGGCCGCCTTTTCGAAATGCGTTGGATTAGAGACTGATTCAGTGGCTGCGGCCGCGGGTCGCGCGACCGGCGCGCAGGCCTTCGAAGAAGGCGCCCAGCAGGGCCGCTGCGGGCGCGGGCTGCGGTGGCGGGCGGTGGGATTTGCGCGCGGCGAGGATCATAAGGCCGCCCACCCCGGCGAGCGCGGTGCCGACTATGGCGGTGGCCCAGATCGGGCCATAGGCCAGCGCGAGCACGGCCCAGCCGGCATGGATCAGGAGAATCGCACCGGCGAGCGCGAGGCCCGCCCCCGCGACAGCGAAGGCGAGCCGGGATGTGGTGCGCATCTGCATCTGCGGGCCTGTCAGCGCCGCGCCGTCAGGGCACCGATGATGAAGCCGACCACCGAGGCGGTGGCGACCGAGGCGGCGGGGTGGCTGCGCACGATGCCGGCGGCGTCTTCGGCGGCCTTGGTGGCAATCTCGCTCGCCTCTTCGATGCGGCGTTCACCCTGGGCCTTGAGCGAAACGACGCGGTCCGCGGCACGGGTGCTCAGCGCCTCTTTCTCGGAGCGGGCCAGCGCGCCAAGTTCCTTGGTGAGCGCGGCGAAATCTTCGCGCAGCGCGGCCACTTCTTTCATCAGGTCGTCGGTATCGCGGGTGGTGGTTTTGGCTTGGGCCATGACGCAGTTCCTTTCGTTTGAATGTCAAACTTCCGGGGGACCAACGCCCACCCGAAGAGGATTGTTCCGCGAATTTTTTTGGGAACCGTTTTTGAAACCCCCGCGTTTCTTTTCCAAGCGCCGCATCCCGCGGCCCTCGAAAAACAAGGAGAAAAGTCATGCTCGGTTGGGCTATCACCTTCCTCGTCGTCGCGCTTATCGCGGCTGTTTTCGGTTTCGGCGGCATTGCGTCCGCGTCTGCTGGCATCGCGCAGATCCTGTTCTTCGTTTTCCTGGTCCTGTTCATCGTCGCCATGATCGCGCGCGCCGTCCGGGGCCGTCCGCCGGTCTGAGACCGGCACCGAAGCACCTGAGGCATGAAACAGAGGGGGGCGTCTTACGGCGCTCCCCATTTTTGTCGGATTTTCCCTGCATTAGAGACAGATAACCCCGCCCGGCGGTCCGGGCGGGGTGCGGGGGGTCGGGTGGCCTCAGGGTCAGGCCGTGAGCGTTTCGGTCGAGGAAAAGAACATCGCCTGGCTCACGGCGGAGCGGACCTGTTCCTCGGTATAGGGCTTGTTGATGACGAAGGCCGGCTCGGGCCGCTCGCCGGTCAGCAGGCGTTCGGGGAAGGCGGTGATGAAGAT
>JAGRMP010000126.1 GCA_020441225.1 Maritimibacter sp.
CCCCTAGTCCCCTAGTCCCCTAGGGAAGTGAACCCATTTCGCGAAGCCCGGGTCAATGAAAACAATGCCTTAATCCGAGGTCGCGTTTACACTTTCTCAACACTTCCGGTGTTTGATGAGACGCAATCCAGACTGAGAAGGAGGCGTCCATGTCCACCGACCAGACCATCGCCCGTTCGTTCAACGCACTCGCGCATCCGCGCCGCGTCCGGCTGTTCCGGCTCCTGATCGAAACGCCCGAGCGCGGGACCAGCGTCACCGCATTGCAAATCGCCACCGGCTTCGAGAAGGCCGCGCTGCTGCATCACCTCACGGTAATGGAACGGGCGGGGCTCATCACCCGTCGCCGCAGGGGGAGCAGTGTCGCACAGGCCATCACGCCAGGTCCGCTGGCCGCGGCCATGGCGGAGGTCACAAGCCTCACGCGCAGTGCGACCCCAGCGGTCCGCGCCGTTTGACCCCAGCCCTCAACTGCCCGCGAGCCGGGAAAAATCCGAGATCGACGTGTAATCCTTGCGCGGACCGCGGACGCGCCAGATCATCCGCCACTCGGGCCAGCGGGTGAAGTTATAGCTCACCTCATAATCGTCCTGGCCGCAGGCATGCCAGGCCTGGACCACCCGCGCCTTGCCCGCGATCCGGTGGAACGGCGCGCCGTCCTCGTAAAGCACCTCGATCCCGCCGTCACCGGTGTCGGTCGCCTCGGCGCGCCAGAGCAGGCGGCGCGAGGCCGCGAATGGCACTTCCTGCGGCAGTTTCAGCTCGCCCACTTCATGGTAGGCCAGCCCCGCCCCGTCCGGGGTGAACCGTGCCACGCCCTCGAACAGGCCGGTCGTGCCCATCCAATGGTCTTCGATCCGGCGTGCGATCCGCCAGCGGCCTTCGAAATCGGCAAGCTCCGGCATCCGGCCTCCTTGTACCTCGCCCTTTGTGCGACCCCCGCTTGCCGGGGCCCGGCGCGCAGTCTATGACCCACGCGACCCCGGAACAAACCGAAAGGCGCTGCCGATGATCCCCCGCTACTCCCGCCCCGAGATGACCGCGCTCTGGGAGCCCGCGACCAAGTTCCGCATCTGGTTCGAGATCGAGGCACATGCCTGTGACGCACAGGCGGCGCTGGGCGTGATCCCGCAGGCAAACGCGGACGCGGTCTGGAAGGCCAAGGACGTCGAGTTCGACGTCGCCCGGATCGACGAGATCGAGGCGGTCACCAAGCACGATGTCATCGCCTTTCTCACCCATCTCGCCGAGCATGTCGGGTCCGACGAGGCCCGGTTCGTTCACCAGGGCATGACCTCTTCGGACGTGCTCGACACCTGCCTCAACGTCCAGCTCGTGCGCGCGTCCGACATCCTGATCGCCGACATGGAAGGCCTGCTGGGCGCGCTCAAGCGGCGCGCCTACGAGCACAAGGACACGGTGCGCGTCGGCCGCAGCCACGGGATCCACGCCGAGCCCACCACCATGGGCCTCACCTTCGCGCGGTTCTATGCCGAGATGGACCGCAACCTCGCCCGGTTGAAAGCGGCCCGCGCCGAGATCGCCACCGGGGCCATCTCCGGCGCCGTCGGCAC
>JAGRMP010000127.1:0-312 GCA_020441225.1 Maritimibacter sp.
CGGTCACGGCGCCGTCTTCGTCACGCGTGAATGTCTTGATGAGGTTGACGATTTTCATTGTGTATTCTCCAGGTTGTTCCGGCGCTTGTCTCCGGATGAGCGATCGTGTTTTGCAGGGCCGCGACGCATGCGCCGCAGCGCCCAACGAGGTCTTCTGGGTCGTCTATCAGCCGTCGAGGTAGTCGGCCGGGTTCATCCCGTCGAGTTCGCCCGAGATCTTCTCGGCCAGACCGGTGGTGCCACCGGAAACCGAGGTCAGAACGGCGATGCCGAGGCCGACGATGGCTGCGGTCAGCACGACCCAGTCGACGG
>JAGRMP010000127.1:324-11901 GCA_020441225.1 Maritimibacter sp.
TCTTCGTCACGGCAGAAGGTCTTGGTAAGCTTGAACAGTTTCATTTCATTTCCCTCCGAAAGCTCAGCTCGTTTGTGATCGGCGCCAGCAGAACCCCCGAACCGTCTGTGAACCGATCCGCTGCCCTGCTTGGCATGAGGTGCAATACACCCTCCGATTGGGGCGAGAGTTGGACGCATATCGTATATTTTTGGACGGTTGCCTCAGATTTGGCGCAAACTGTACTAAAATATTGAAATGATTAATAAAAACATGTTAACGACGAGTGGAAAATTCGCTTGTTTCGGGGGGCTGGAGCGCCGGGTCCGGAACCCCGGTCAAGAAAAACTGGCCTGAGCCGGTTGAATTTGAGATACTGGCCATAACAAATCGCCCCGGGCCGCGTGTCCGGAGGCCCAAAACCGGGGCAACGACCCCGGGCACAAGAGGCAGAGCAGACATGATGCGGGTCAGTCCTTTCCTGACGTTCCTGGCATATGCTTTCGCATGCGTGCCGTTGCACGCTGCGGCCGAAAGCTTGCCCGAATACCCAGATTTCACCTTCAAACGGGTCTCGGTGCCGCAGGTCGGGCAGGGGCCCAAGATCAGCGTCCAGATCGATCCGGTGGAGCAGGCCGCTTTCATCGCATCGCGTCCGAAACCCGGGGCGCAAAGGTTCGACCCGACCGCCGAGCCGGTCGTTGCGGCCGTGCCGGCCGCTGCGCGGGTGACGGCCAAGAGCGGCTGGGAATGGTTCTGGGAAGGGGTGTCGCCCACGCGCGACACCGCCGGGCCCGCCAATGTCGCCAAGGCGCTGCGGTCGCTTGAGACCGCCGAGGGGATCGCCGAGCCGCGGTTGCAGACGCTGCAGAACATCGCCCGCGCCTATGGCCGGCAGATCCTGACCGCCACGATCGGTACCGATGTGTCGCCGGCGCTGGTGCTGGCGCTGATCTCGGTCGAAAGCAGCGGCCTGTCCTCGGCCGAGAGCCACAAGGGCGCCCAGGGGCTGATGCAGCTCATCCCCGATACCGCCGCGCGGTTCGGGGTCGAGGATGCGACCGATCCGGCCCAGAACATCAAGGGCGGCGTGGCCTATCTCGAATGGCTTTTGGAGAAGTTCGACCGCGATCCGATCCTTGCGCTTGCAGGTTACAATGCCGGTGAAGGCGCGGTGCTCAAGCACAATGGCGTCCCGCCCTTCGCCGAGACCCGGGCCTATGTGCCCAAGGTGCTGGCCGCCTGGCGGGTGGCGCGCGGGCTGTGCCAGACCCAGCCCGAACTCATCTCGGACGGGTGCGTTTTCACGGTTTCGGGCTGACCCGGACTCGCACGGGCGCAGGGGCAGGGGGCCGTCATCGGGGCAGGACATGGGTGAAACAAGGCCGCTGGTGCTCGATGTCGACGGCACCTTTCTCAAGACCGACATGCTGCTCGAATGCTTCTGGGCCGGGCTCGGGCGCGATCCGCTGGCGACGCTGCGCGCCTCGGTCACGCTGATCGGCGACCGGGCGGCGCTCAAGGCGCAGCTCGCGCGCATCGCCGCGCTCAGGACCGATCTTCTGCCGGTGAACGGCGGGGTGATGGCCGAGGTCGAGGCGGCCCGGGCCGCGGGCCGCGAGGTGATCCTGGCTTCCGCCTCGGATGAGAGCCTGGTCAAGAGCCTCGCTGCCGACCACGGGTTGTCGGAGCGCGTCTTCGGCTCGGACGGCACCACCAACCTCAAAGGCGCCGCCAAGGCGAAATCGCTGGTTGCGGCCTTCGGCGACGGCGGGTTCGACTACGGCGGCAACGAGGCCGCCGACCGCAAGATCTGGGCCAAGGCGGCCGGGGCGCTGGTGGTGAACGATCCCGCCTCCGCCCGGCTCCTCGAAGGGCAGGGCAAGCCGGTGACCCGGATCGAGGGCGGCTGGCGCTGGGGCAGCCTCGCGAAAGCCTTTCGCCCGCATCAATGGGTCAAGAACCTGCTCCTTTTCGTGCCGCTCCTCGCCGGTCACGCCTTCCATGCCTGGCCCTGGATCGTCACCCTCCTGGGGGCACTCGCCTTTTCGCTGGGCGCCTCGGCGATCTACGTGGTCAACGACCTGCTCGACCTCGAAGCCGACCGGCTGCATGCCACCAAGCGCCGCCGCCCCTTCGCCTCGGGTCGGGTGCCGATCCTCGTGGGCATGGCGGCGGGTACCGCCGCAGGGCTTGCGGCGCTGGGGATCGCGGCACTGATCGGCTGGGGGTTCTGCGCTGTGCTCGCGCTCTACATGGCGCTGTCGCTCGCCTATTCGCTGCAGCTCAAGCGGATGCGCTGGATCGACATCGCAACCCTTGCGACGCTCTACACCATTCGTGTGGTCGCGGGTGCGCTGGCCTCGGGCGTCGGGATCTCCGGCTATCTTCTGGTGTTCATCTACCCGGTCTTCATCGCGCTGGGCGCGGTCAAACGGATCACCGAGCTCACGCTTGCGCGCTCCGACGCGCGGCTTCCGGGCCGCGGCTACGGCCGGCCCGACCGGAGCGACCTGCTCAACGTAGCGGTCCTCGGCATGGTCGGCGCGCTCGTCGCCTTCTTCGGCTATTCCTTCACCGAACAGGCGCATGCGCTCTACCCGACGCGCTGGCTCCTGTGGGTGGCGCTGGTGCCGATCTTCTGGTGGCTCTACCGGATGATCCGGATGGGCTGGGCCGGCAAACAGGATTACGACCCGATCGTTTTCGCACTGCGGGACAAGCGCGGCATCGGTATCCTGCTGATCGCGCTGTCGATCATGTTCCAGGCCGCGGGGATCTGGCGCGCCTGGCTGGGATAGGCTTGCACTCCCGTGGGTCCGGGCGCAGGCTGGAGCTGCGCGACCGGGCTTGGAGGTGAGCCATGAAATGCGTCGTCCTCGGTGGATACGGCGGTGTCGGCCGGAGCCTGTGCCGCGCGCTTCAATCCGAACGGAACGCCGAGGTGATCGTCGCGGGGCCCCGCGCGGACCGGGCCCGTGCCTTTGCCACCGAGATCGGCGCGGGTTGGGCCGATGCCCGTGCGGAGGAGGCGAACAGCCTGGCGCAGGCCTTCGCGGGCGCGCGGCTGGTGATCGTTTCCGCCCCGGTTGGTGCGCATATCGCCGGGATCGGCGCGGCGGCGCTCGACGCGGACGCCGACATGGTCGACATCCTGCTCGATGCCGCGGTGCCCGACCGTCTCGCCCCGCTCGCCGACAGGGCGGCCGAGCGGGGGCGTGTGCTCCTGACGCAAGCGGGGTTTCACCCCGGCCTCCCCGGCGTTTTCATCCGCGCGGCGGCACTCCGCCTGGACCGGCTGCACAGCGCCCGGGTGACGATGGCGATGTCGACCGCCTTCGACCAGCCCGCCGCCACGCGCGAGCTGGTGCAGGCGGTTGCAGCCAACGATGCGCGCATCCTGGAGGCGGGGGCCTGGCGCAGGGCGGGGTGGCGCGACATGGTCGAGGTGGAGTTCGGCGCGGGTTTCGGCGCCCGCAGCACCTTCCCGCTCCGAATGCGCGAGATCGAGGATCTGGGCTTGCCCGAGATGACCGAGGCCGGGGTCTGGGCCGCGGGGTTCGACAAGGTGACGGACAATCTGCTGATGCCGCTCGCCATGGCCTTCGGCGGCACGGGCTGGGGCCAGCGCCTGATCGGCCGGGCGATCTGGGCCGCCACCCGGAGGTGGCCAGCGCCGGGTCGGGGCGTGGTCTTCCGTCTCGAAGCGGAAGGCGCGCTCCACGGCGCGGCCGCCGCGCTCACCCTCGAAGCCCGGGCGGACGACGCCTATCGCTTCACCGTCGACGCGGTGATGGTCGCGCTCGCCCAGCTTCTGGACGGGACGTTGCCGCCGGGGCTGCATTACATGGGTCGCGCGCTGGACCCCGACCGGGCGCTTGCCGATCTCGCCGCGCGGGGCGTCGCGGTCGATACGCGCTGGCGGTGAGGGCCGGGCACCGGCGACCGCGCGGCTTCCCCCTTGGCCTCCCCCGATCTCGGGCCTATGACATTGCGGTATCACGAAAGGCGAGCCATGACCCAACGCACCTATGCGACCCCGCCCGGCGGGCTGCCGCCGCAGAGCGAGCTGCTCTCGGGGCGCGCCGTGTTCACCGAGGCCTATGCGGTGATCCCCGCGAACACTATGCGCGACATCACCCTGATCGCGCTGCCGTTCTGGGCGATGACCAAGGTCTGGGTGATCGCCCGGCCGATGACCGGCTTTGCCGAGACCTTCTCGCATTACATCCTCGAGGTCGCGCCCGGCGGCGGTTCGCCGCATCCCGAGACCAATCCCGCGGCCGAGGCGGTTCTGTTCGTGACCGCGGGGCAGGTGGTGGTCAACATCGAGGGCCAGCCCTACCGGATGGGCCCGGGGGGCTATGCCTGGCTGCCGCCCGGCTGCGACTGGACGCTGGAAAACCCAGGACCGGCGCGGGCCGTGCTGCACTGGATCCGCAAGCGCTACATCGTCGTGGACGGGATCGAGACGCCACAGGCTTTCGTCACCAGCGAGCGCGATCACGCGCCGCACCCGATGCCCGACACCGACGGGCGCTGGGCCACGACCCGCTTCGTCGACCCGCTCGACACCCGCCACGACATGCACGTGACCATCGTCACGCTCGAGCCCGGCGCGGTGATCCCGTTTCTCGAAACCCATGTGATGGAGCACGGGCTCTACGTGCTGCAGGGCAAGGGCGCCTACCGGCTCAACCGCGACTGGGTCGAGGTCGAGGCGGGCGATTACATGTGGCTGCGCGCCTTCTGCCCGCAGGCCTGTTACGCCGGCGGCCCGGAGCCGTTTCGCTACCTGCTCTACAAGGACGTCAACCGGCACGCGGCGCTCGATCTCTGAGTGCCCGGGGCACGTGGCAGCTGTGGGCGGACCCCGGACCGGCGTCGCCGAGACCCCGGCGCCTCTTCGGTCTCACCCCGCGGGCGATCCGCCGCCGAAGGGGGCGGTAAACGGTTCGCATTTTTGAAACAATTCCATATTATCGCCGCAATAACGCGCTAACCCGAAAACAAATGGCGATGTCGAGCACCGACCCTTTCCCCGCCGCGCCCCGCGCGCCGAAACGCCGCCTGCGCGACAGGCTGGTGGTGGCCGGGCTCGTGGTGCTGGTCTTTGCCGGGCTGGCAGGGCTCGCCGCTGCGACCGGCTGGGAAGAGACGCGCGCCCAGATTGCCAAGCTGCATCTGTGGCAGCTCCTGGTCCTGCTCGCGCTTTCGATGACCAATTACCTCTTTCGGGGCCTGCGCTGGCACATGTTTTCCGAGCATCTCGGCCTGCCGCTCGGCTATCTCGCCACCTTTCGCCATTTCCTCGGCGGCTTCGCGATGAGCGTCACCCCCGGCCGGCTCGGCGAGCTGGTGCGGATGCGCTGGATCGGGCGCGAGACGGGCTGGAAATTCGAACGCACCGCGCCGCTGGTGCTGGTCGACCGCGCCTCGGACCTCGCCGCGCTCGGCGTGCTGCTCGGGGTGAGCCTCGCCTTTTCCGCGACCGGCATCGCCTTCGGCATCCCGGTGACGCTGCTCGCCCTCGCGGGCGCGCTTCTGGCCACCCGACCGCGGCTCCTGCGCGCCGTCGCCACCTGGGGCCACAAATCCACCGGACGGTTCCCGCGGCTGTTTGCCAAGATCCGGCGCGCGTCCGACGCGCTCGCGGCCTTCAATTCCCCCCTCGCGATGACGCTCGCCGGGATCCTCGGGATCGTCGGCTGGTATGCCGAGGGCTATGCCTTTCACCTGCTCCTTGCCTGGATGGGGGCCGACATCGGCCTCGCCAAGGCGGTGGCGATCTTCGTGTTCTCGGGGCTCGCCGGCGGGCTCACCGGCGCGCCGGGCGGGGTCGGCGGCGCGGAAGCCGCGATGATCGCGCTGCTGACGCTCGAAGGCGTGCCGCTCGAGGCTTCCGTGCCTGCGACCGCCATCATCCGGGTCACCACCCTTTGGTTCGCCATCGGGATCGGCCTTCTGGTCTTTCCCGCCGCCGAACGCATCTCGTTGAGAAAGAAACATGCTCTGGAAAGAAACTGACTATGCCGGCTGGGCCCAGGTCCACAAGGCGCGCGGCTCCGTAGCCCGGCCCGAACGCGCGGCCCAGCTTACGCGGCTGATGCAGGACAGCCCCGCGCCCGCCCACGGGATGCGGCGCAGCTACAACGACAGCCCGCTCAACGACGGCGGCGCCGCGATCGACATGACCCGGATGGACAAGATCCTCGGCTTCGATCCCGAAACCGGCGTGCTCGAGGTCGAGGCGGGCGTGCAGCTCGGCGATCTCGTCCGGCTCTTCGCGCCGCGCGGCTGGGTGCCCGCCGTGGTGCCGGGCACCGGCTTCCCCACCGTGGGCGGTGCCATCGCCCATGACATCCACGGCAAGAACCACCACGTGCTCGGCTCTTTCGGTCAGCATGTATTGGCGGTCACGTTGGTCCAGCCGGGCGGGAAACGCATCGAGGTGACCCCCGAGAGCGACCCGGCGCTGTGGCGTGCGACCATGGGCGGGATCGGCCAGACCGGGGTGATCGTCGCGGCGCGGCTCCAGATGATCCCGACCCCGGGCGACGGCATGCGGGTCAAGGAAACCCGCGTCGCCAATTTCGACGCCTTTCTCGAGCTGCTCGACAGCTCCGACTATCGCTACAACGTCGGCTGGATCGACGGCACCGCCACCGGTTCGGCGTTGGGCCGCGGCATCCTCGAGGAAGCCGAACTGTCCGAGCCGCCCCGGCGGGCGCGGGGCCTGCCGGCGATCCCGGTGCCGATCAACCTGCCCGGATTTGCCCTGTCGGCGCCGACGGTGAAAAGCTTCAACGCGCTCTACTGGCGCAAAGTACCGGCGGCGGGCAACACCCATGTGATGCCGATCGCGCAACATGTCTTCCCGCTCGACAAGCTCCACGACTGGTACCGGCTCTACGGCAAACGCGGCTTTCACCAGTTCCAATGCGTGGTGCCGCTGGAAAACGCCGCCGTGCTCAAGGAGATCGTCGGCAGGATCGCGCGCTCGGGCCTCGCTTCGCCGCTCGCGGTCATCAAGCGGATGGGCGAGGGGCGCGCCGGTATGCTGAGCTTCCCGATGGAGGGCTACACCCTCGCCATCGACTTCCCGGCCCGCGACAAGGCCGAGGCGCTCATCAAGGAGCTCGAAACGATGACGCTGGAGGCGGACGGGCGGCTGTATCTGGGCAAGGACGCGCTCGCGACCGGCGACCGGATCAAGGCGATGTACCCCGAATGGCAGGCCTGGGCGGCGGAGGCGGCCAAGGCCGACCCCGAGGGCCTGCTGATCACCGACATCGTGCGGCGGTTGCAGCTTCGGGAGGTCCAGCAATGAGCACCTGGATCATTCTCGGCGCCACCTCCTCGATGGCGCGCGCCTTTGCCCGTGAAATGGCCGAAACCGGGGCCGATGTGCTGGTCGCGGGCCGCGACATGGACGACCTCGAAGCCCTCGCGGCCGACCTTGCCGCGCGCGGCGCGGGGTCTGCGGCGGCGGTTGCCTTCGATGCGGCCGACCCGTCCACCTTCGCCCCCGTGGTCACGCGGCTGGGCGAGACCCAAGGCCCGCTCAACGCCGCCGTCTTTGTCGGCTGGATGCCGAGCCAGGCCGAGGTCGATGAAGATCCGTCGCTGATCGACCGGGTGGCGGCGGTGAACTACGCAGGCCCCGCGCGCTTCCTGCACGAAATCGCGCCGCTCATCGAGGCGCGCGGCGGCACCGTTGTCGGTGTGACCTCCGTCGCGGGCGACCGCGGGCGGTTCTCGAACTACGTGTACGGCTCGGCCAAGGCCGGTTTCGCCACCTACCTCTCAGGGCTCCGAAACCGCCTGAACCGGTCGGGCGCGCATGTGGTGACGGTGAAGCCCGGCTTTGTCGACACTTCGATGACCTGGGGCGTGGAGGGCATGTTCCTCGTCGCGGCACCTGCGGCCGTGGCCAAGAGCATCGCCAAGGCGGTCGAGAAGAAAAAGAACGTGATCTACACGCCCGGGTTCTGGTGGTTCATCATGACCATCATCAAACTGGTGCCGGAACGGATTTTCAAGAAACTGTCGTTCTGAGCGGGGCGAAGCGGCTTGGAAGCCGCTTGAACGCGATTTCAATCGCGTTGCAACGCCTTTCGAAAGGCGTTGGCCGCCCCTGGCCGTTCGCTTCGGGCAACAAATCAGAGGGTTTGACAAGATACTTGCCAAAAGCAGGTAATTTCCGTCAGTATCGCCGGACCACGAGGACAGGCGGACGGCGAGGTAGGGATGCAGCAATCATCGCAGGAGACGGCGGCAAATTCCGCGGGCGGCGTTCTGCTGATGATCGCCGGCGTCGCCTGCCTGAGCGCGAACGATGCCCTCGCCAAGGCGCTGACGGCGGGCTATTCGCCGTTGCAGATCCTGTTTCTGCGCAACGTGATCGCGCTCCCCTTCACCATCGCCATCGGTCTGGTCCTGGGCGGCCCGGCGGCCCTGCGCTCGCATCGCCCCGCGGCGCATCTCCTGCGCGGCGCGCTCTGGGTCGGCGCGACGATCATGTTCTTCACCAGCTTCAAGTATCTTGCCCTCGCCGAAGCGACCGCGCTGATCTTCGTCGCGCCGTTCTTCATCACCGCGATCTCGGCGGTCCTTCTGGGCGAGGAGGTCGGCTGGCGGCGCTGGCTCGCGGTGGTTGCGGGCTTTCTGGGCGTGCTGATCGTGATACGGCCCGGCGGCGCGGCGTTTCAGCCGATCTCGCTCCTGCCGGTGGCGACAGCGCTGGTCTATGCTGTCCTGATGCTCAGCGCACGCTGGGTCGACCGGCGCGAAAGCGTCTGGACGCTGCTGGTCTACCTCACCGCGGCGAGCGCGCTCCTGAGCGCTCTGATCGTGCCCTTTGTCTGGGTCCCGGTGCGGGCCGAAGATCTGTGGCGCTTCGCGGCGATTGCGCTCGTGGGGACCGCGGGCATGACGATGATGACCCAGGCCTTCCGCCTCGCCCCGGCGGTGGTGGTCGCGCCGATGGATTACACCGGCCTTCTCTGGGCGACCTTGTTCGGCTGGGTCTTCTGGCGCGAGACCATCGACGGGATGACGGTGCTCGGCGCCGCCGTGATCGTCGCAAGCGGTGTCTTCACCATCCTGCGCGAGCGCAAGGCCGTCTGAGGCGCCGTGGCTAGCCGACCACGACCCAGTCCTCGGCGTAGCGGTGCTCCTCGAGGTTGTCGCCGTCGCCGACCCGGTCGACCACTGCGAACAGTCCCGGCGCTTCGAGCGGCGTGAGTACCCCGTGCCAGGTGCCGCGGTGGAAATTGATCGCCTGCCCGGGCGCGGTGAGGAAGGCCAGCGGATCGCCCGGCGTCCCGCCCGCATCCGGCGCGACGATCGCCAGAAAGGAACACAGGCACATCGGCACGAAGGCCTGGCTGCCGAGCGGGTGCCGTTCGACCAGGTCGAAGCGGTAGGGCAGGGCGCGCGGCACGGCGTCGAACAGGCTGAGCGCGGGGCGCCCGCCCGAATCCGGCCCGCCGAAATCGAGCTTAGCCCGGTCATGGTGCCGCTCGCAGAGCCCCGCGTTGATGAGAAAGTCCGGCCCACGGGTGGTGTCGAGCACGTCGCCGAACGGCGCAAAGGCCTCTGCCGTAAGCGGGACCGCCGTGATTTCCCGGCTCACAGCAGCGCCTCG
Source organism: Maritimibacter sp. (assembly GCA_020441225.1). The sequence continues at coordinate 9,953 of JAGRMP010000127.1, forward strand.
AGCCGGTGCAGCGCGATCCGCTCGACCTGGGCGCAGGCGGCGGCGAACTCGGTCTCGCTGTCATGGGCGATCCGCTGCTCGAAGGCGCGCAGGATCCCGGTCTTGTCGTGGTCGCGCACGGCGATGATGAAGGGAAACCCGTGTTTCGCCCGGTAGGCGGCGTTGGCCTGCTGAAACACCTCGCGCTCCTCGTCGGTCAGCGCGTCGAGCCCGGCCGAGGCCTGTTCGGCGGTGCTGTCGGCGGTCAGGCGCTTGGCGGCGGCGAGCTTGCCGGCGAGGTCGGGGTGGGCAAGCAGGACCTCCATCCGCTGGTCCCGCGCGGCGCTGCGAAACACCCGCGCAAGGGCGTTGGCGAGCCCCACGGCATTGTCATGCGCGGGGCCGAGCTCCAGCCGGTAAGCCCGCTCGGCGATCCAGGGTGAATGCTCGTAGATGCCGCCGAAGGTCTCGACAAAGGTTGCCTGGTCCATCTGCGAGGGCCGGAGCCGGTCTTTCGGCGGATGGGTCTCGGCCCAGTGCCGGGCGATGTCGATCCGGCGCGGAAACCACACGCCCTCATGCCCCATCGCATGGTCGATGAACCGTTTCAGCCCCATGATCCGGCCCGGCCGGCCGATCAGCCGGTTGTGCAGCCCGATCGACATCATCTTGGGCGCCCCCGCCATCCCCTCGGCATAGAGCGCGTCGAAGGAGTCGCGCAGATAGCTGAAGAAATCGTCGCCGGTGTTGAAGCCTTGCGGCGTGGCGAAGCGCATGTCGTTGGCGTCGAGCGTGTAGGGGATGATGAGCTGATCGCGGTCGCCGATCCGCGCCCAATAGGGCAGATCGTCGTCATAGGTGTCGGAGACATAGGCCATCTCACCGGTCTCGGCGACGAGGCGCACGGTGTTGACCGAGCACCGCCCGGTGTACCAGCCCTCGGGCGCCGCACCGGTCACCTCGGTGTGCAGCCGGATCGCCTCGGCGATCGCCGCGCGCTCGTCCTCGGGGTCCATGTCCTTGTGCTCGACCCATTTGAGCCCGTGCGAGGCGATTTCCCAGCCGGCCTCCTGCATCGCCGCCACCTGTTCGGGCGACCGGGCCAGCGCCGTGGCCACGCCGTAGACCGTTGGCTTGATCCCGGCCGCCTCGAACAGCCGGAACACCCGCCAGAACCCCGCCCGCGCGCCGTAATCGTAGATGCTCTCCATGTTCCAGTGGCGCTGGCCCGGCCAGGGCTGGGCGCCGACGATTTCCGACAGAAACGCCTCCGAGGCCGCATCGCCGTGGAGCAGGCAGTTTTCGCCGCCCTCTTCGTAATTGACCACGAATTGCACCGCGATCCGGGCCGCGCCCGGCCAGGCCGGATCCGGCGTCTCCCGCCCGTATCCACGAAGATCGCGAGGATATCTGTGCATATGACTGCTCCCATGCCCGGTTTTTCAGCAAAAGGGATAGGGGCTTGTGGTCGGGATGGAAACTGTTTTCACTCAGGGCGCGGGGCGGCTATGGCTTTGACCATCCCGCACGCAATCTTCGGGGAAAGGGCGACTTTCATGGGCGGCTTTCTGACGACGCATGTACTCGACACCGCGCGGGGCCAACCCGCGGCCGGGATCGAGATCGTGCTGTACCGGCTCACGGACGACGCGCGCGCCGAGATCGCCCGCGCGGTGACCAATGCCGACGGCCGTACCGATGCGCCGATCCTGCCGGAAACCGCCTTCGAGACCGGCAGCTACGAGCTGGTCTTCTTCGCCGGTGCCTATCTGCGCGCCACGGGGCAGGCGGGGGCCGAGCCCCTGTTCCTCGACCAGGTGCCGCTGCGCTTCGGGATGTCGGAAGAGACGCATTACCACGTGCCGCTGCTGCTCTCGCCCTTCGGCTATTCCACCTATCGCGGCAGCTGACGGAGACCCCCATGGAAATCTTCTGGACCATCATCTGGGAATGGGCCGAGTTTGCGGTCC
>JAGRMP010000128.1:0-197 GCA_020441225.1 Maritimibacter sp.
CTGGTCCGCCACGAACAGGGCGCGGTCCATGCCGCCGAGGGCTATGCCCGCTCCACCGGCAAGCCGGGCGTCGTGCTGGTCACCTCCGGCCCGGCGGCGACCAACGCGGTCACCGGCCTCACCGACGCGCTGCTCGATTCGATCCCGATCGTCTGTTTCACCGGCCAGGTGCCCACCTTCATGATCGGCACCGACGG
>JAGRMP010000128.1:275-1890 GCA_020441225.1 Maritimibacter sp.
AACTGGCTGGTGAAGGACACCGACCAGCTCGCCGAGACGATCCACCAGGCCTTCCACGTCGCCACCACCGGCCGCCCCGGCCCGGTGCTGGTCGACATCCCCAAGGACGTCCAGTTCGCCACCGGCAGCTACACGCCGCCGGCCAAGGCGCGCACCGACCATTACAAGCCGGCGCTCAAGGGCGACACCGCCGCGATCACCGCGCTGGTCGAGCTGATGGAGACCGCCGAACGGCCGATTTTCTACACCGGCGGCGGCGTCATCAACTCCGGCCCCGGCGCAAGCCAGCTGCTGCGCGAACTGGTCGACGCGACCGGCTTCCCGATCACTTCGACGCTGATGGGCCTCGGCTCCTACCCGGCCTCGGGCAAGAACTGGATCGGCATGCTCGGGATGCACGGGCTCTACGAGGCCAACATGGCGATGCATGACTGCGACCTGATGATCACCGTCGGCGCCCGCTTCGACGACCGGATCACCGGCCGCACCGACGCGTTTTCGCCCGGCTCGACCAAGGCCCAGATCGACATCGACGCCTCGTCGATCAACAAGATCATCCGCGTCGACCTGCCGATCCTCGGCGACGTCGGCCATGTGCTGGAAGACCTGCTCCGGATCTGGAAATCCCGTGGCCGCAAGACCGACAAGGAAGCGGTGGCGAAGTGGTGGGCGCAGATCGGCAAGTGGCGCGAGGTCGACTGCCTCGCCTACACCAACTCCGATACGGTCATCAAACCGCAATACGCGCTCCAGCGGCTCGAAGCGCTGACCAAGGACAAGGACCGTTACATCTGCACCGATGTCGGCCAGCACCAGATGTGGGCGGCGCAGTACCTGCATTTTGACGAGCCCAACCGCTGGATGACCTCGGGCGGTCTTGGCACCATGGGCTACGGCCTGCCGGCCTCGAACGGCGTGCAGATGGCCCATCCGGACGCGCTGGTCATCAATGTCGCCGGCGACGCCAGCTTCATGATGAACATGCAGGAGCTCTCGACCGCGGTGCAGTTCCGCCTGCCGGTCAAGCAGTTCATCCTCAACAACGAACGCCTCGGCATGGTGCGCCAGTGGCAGCAGCTCCTGCACGGCGAGCGCTACTCGCACAGCTGGACCGAGAGCCTGCCCGACTTCCCCAAGCTCGCCGAGGCGATGGGCTGCAAGGGCCGTACCGTGTCGAACCCGGCCGATATCGACGACGCGATCGAGGAAATGCTCGCCTATGACGGGCCGTTCCTGCTCGAAGTGCTTGTCGAGAAACACGAAAACTGCTTCCCGATGATCCCGTCGGGCGAGCCGCACAACAAAATGCTCATGGGCGACGCCGCAGCCACCGACGCCATCCGTGGCGACGGCCAGGTCCTGGTGTAAGGAGACGGAACAATGGCAGCGTTGAAAATCAAGAAAGGGTCCTCCAGCAAATCGGCCTACGATCTGCGCGACCCCAACGTCGAAACCATCGAACGCCATACGCTGGCGGTTCTGGTCGATAACGAGGCGGGGGTTCTTGCCCGCGTCATCGGCTTGTTCTCCGGGCGCGGGTACAACATCGACAGCCTCACCGTGGCCGAGGTCGACCACACCGGCCACCGTTCGCGGATCACCATCGTCACCACCG
>JAGRMP010000128.1:1945-4065 GCA_020441225.1 Maritimibacter sp.
TGCACGAGGTCCACGACCTGACCGTGGAGAGCGTCTCGGTCGAGCGCGAACTGGCCTTGTTCAAGGTGACCGGCACCGGCGAAAAGCGGGTGGAAGCGCTCCGGATGGCGGACATCTACCGCGCCAACGTGGTCGACTCGACGCTCGAGAGCTTCATTTTCGAGATCACCGGGCCGACGACCAAGATCGACGCCTTCGCCGAGCTCATGCGCCCGCTCGGGCTTAAGGAGATCGCCCGCACCGGCGTCGCCGCGCTTGCCCGCGGCGCAACCTGACGGCCGCGCTTACCCGCGGCGCGACCTGACGGCCGCGCTCGATGGGACCGGCGAAGGGATCTGACATCTCGGGGGTCGGCGGGGCGCGCCCGGCCGATCGCGCCGCCGACCCAGCTTAAACCGCCCGCTGAAATCCGTAGTGCCGGACAGCGGCCGGACCGCGCGGAGCGGCGCAGGGGCCGTCCCGATCGGGCAGGCATGTCCAAGCCGGGATGTCCAAGCCAGGATGTTCAGGCCGGAGCAGTTCCTGCAGACACGTTCAGGCCGACAGCGTCAGGCGCACAATCATGCGACCACCCGAAAGGTCCGTTCGGTCTCGCGGGCGTCGTGATACTGCGCGATGATCTCGTGCGGTTGGTTGCCGCCCGTCCCTTCCGTCAGGCTCAGGATGTCGCGCACATAGCGCACCCCCTCGCGCAGTTCGAAGCTGAACACCAACTGGTCACCGCAATGAAGGCTTGCGGCCTCTCCGGGAAGCGTCACTTCCGGTCCGAGAAAGGCTAACGGTCCCTGGTCTTCGCACCAGACCATGCCGACTCCGGCTTCGGACTTGTACCAAAGAACCAATCCCATCATTGCGCATTCCCTTTTTCCGGCGCCCCAGATCCCTCTCCACAGCTACGTCAGACATCGTTAATTCAAGGGACTACATACTATAGATAGCTTGCAATATAGGACAATTTATGCCCGCGCCATGACACCAATCAATGCCTAGTGCAACATTTCCCTGGTCATGGCGGCCATGCGCTTACGGCATTGTCCCCGCAGGCGGCGCTTGTCCGATGCCTCCCCGGGTATCGGCGCGCTGCCGGAAACGACTCACTTTCGGCGGTATGTCCAGGTTCTGCCCAAAAGCGCGGCAGATCCTGCGACAAAGCGTGCGGCGCCGTGACGCGGAGCCGAAAAACGCCGGGCCGGACCCACGTCCGCACCAGCACCCGGGATCGCCCCCCCGGACCGCACCCCGGACCGCACCAGGCGCGACCGTCGGCGGCCGCCGACCGCGCGGTCATCCCGCCCGGCGCACCGCCGTATCTTTCGGCAAGGCGCCGAGGGTCAGGAAATAGGCGCGGCCCTCGGCCGGGTCGATCTCGCTCAGGAGCAGGGTAATCGTCTCGCCGCGCTCGGTCCGGAAGCGCACCGCGCTGCCTTCGGTGATCCCGACAAGCGCGAGGGGCAAGTCGAAGCCCCCCGTGCCGCTGACCATCCCATAGTCGGTGGACAGAAGAACCTTCAGCCGAAGCTTTCCGCTCTCCTGCCCATCGACCACGAGGTGCCCGTCGTAAACCCGTGTCTCCATCCAGCCTCCTCAGCTGCAGCCCGTCGTCGAGCCGCAGGTGTTGCACTTGAGGCAGGTGCCGTTGCGCACCAGCGTGTAGTTGCCGCATTCGTTGCAGGGATCGCCTTCGTAGCCCTGCATCCGCGCCTTGGTGCGGGCGTCCATCGTCCCGACCGTGCCCGAGGACAGCGCGGTGGTCGAGGCGCTGCCCCCGGCCGAGGCCTGTTTCAGCATCATGCCGCCGGCGAGCCCTTCGGCGGTTTCCGGCACCAGCGTGTGCAACATGCCGACCGGATCGCCGCCGGCGAGCGCATGGTGCGCCGATTCCTCGGCCCCGCCCTGCAGCACCACCAGTTCCTGCGGCAGCCGCTTGCGCAGATAGCCCGTCGAGCTGATCTGCTTGAGCACTTCGAGCGAGCGCGAGGCGGCGGTTTCGCTCATCTCCTTGATATTGGCGACACCTTCTTCATGGCCGCGGCCGAGATCGTCGAACGACTGGCCGGTGGGCTGGACATGGGCAAGATCGGTCCGGTCGAGGTACGACACCGCCAGTTCGCGGAAGATGT
>JAGRMP010000129.1:0-6046 GCA_020441225.1 Maritimibacter sp.
ATGGCGCTGGTCGACCGGGCGCTGCGCTGGGAGGAGCTCGGCGAGGACTACCAGGGTGCCCCGGCGCAGGACGAGGAATTTGTCCTCAGCCATGCCGACAACATCCAGGCCACCGGCTTTCTCGAACATATCAAGCTGCCGCATTACGTCGACTTCCAGTCGGAACTCGAACTGGTGCGCAAGATCCGCCGCACGGCCGAGGCGGCACAGACGAAGGAGGCGGCGGAATGACCGAAGCTGGCGGCACCGGGGCCTACAATTTCGCCTATCTCGACGAACAGACCAAGCGGATGATCCGCCGCGCGATCCTCAAGGGCGTGGCGATCCCGGGCTACCAGGTGCCCTTCGCCAGCCGCGAAATGCCCATGCCGTACGGTTGGGGGACCGGCGGCGTGCAGGTCACGGCGGCCTGCCTCACGCCCGAGGATACCCTGAAGGTCATCGACCAGGGGGCGGACGACACCACCAACGCGGTCTCGATCCGCAAGTTTTTCGAGAAGACCGCGGGCGTCGCCACCACCGAGCACACGGCCGAGGCGAGCGTGATCCAGACCCGCCACCGCATCCCCGAAGCGCCGCTGACCGAGAGCCAGATCCTGGTCTACCAGGTGCCGATCCCCGAACCGCTCCGGTTTCTCGAACCGCGCGAGACCGAAACCCGCAAGATGCACGCGCTCGAAGACTACGGGCTCATGCATGTGAAGCTCTACGAAGACATTGCCCGCCACGGCCACATCGCTACCAGCTACGCCTACCCGGTCAAGGTCGAAGACCGCTACGTGATGGACCCGTCCCCGATCCCGAAATTCGACAACCCGAAGCTCGAATCGGCGGCGATCCAGCTCTTCGGAGCCGGGCGCGAGCAGCGCATCTACGCGATACCGCCTTTCACGAAAGTGGTCAGCCTCGATTTCGAGGATCACCCCTTCGAGGCATCGAAAGCCGATCGTCCCTGCGATCTCTGCGGGGCGGCGCACAGCTATCTCGACGAGGTGATCGTCGACGACGCGGGCGGGCGGATGTTCGTCTGTTCCGACACGGACTTTTGCGCCGGACGCCAGGCCCGGGGCCACGTTGGACGCTTGAACGAGGAGGCTGCCGAATGAGCGGCGCAAATTTCTTGCAAGAAATTTGGCAAGAATTTTTGAAAATTCTTGGCCCTGTGGAGATTCCGCGATGACGCCCCTGCTCAGCGCTCGTGATATCACCCGGACCTACGGGGCCCGTATCGGCTGCGCGCATGTCTCCTTCGATCTGTACCCCGGCGAGGTGATGGGCATCGTCGGCGAGAGCGGTTCCGGCAAGTCCACGCTCCTCAATTGCCTCGCCGGCCATCTCGAACCCGACACCGGCGCGGTGCTGTTCGACACCCGTACCGGCGGCCTCAGGGACACGTGCACCATGTCGGAACCCGAGCGCCGGATGCTCGCGCGCACCGACTGGGCCTTTGTCCATCAGAATCCGCGCGACGGGCTCAGGATGGGCGTGAGCGCGGGCGGCAATGTCGGCGAGCGGCTGATGGCCGTGGGTGCGCGCCACTATGGCCGGATCCGCGAGCAGGCCACCGACTGGCTCGGCCGCGTCGAGATCGCCGAAGACCGGATCGACGACCGTCCGCGGGCCTTCTCGGGCGGCATGCAGCAGCGGCTCCAGATCGCCCGCAACCTCGTGACCGGCCCGCGCCTCGTGTTCATGGACGAACCGACCGGCGGGCTCGACGTCAGCGTGCAGGCCCGCCTCCTCGACCTCATCCGCGGTCTCGTGCGCGAGATGGGGTTGTCGGCGATCATCGTCACCCACGATCTCGCCGTGGTGCGGCTGCTTGCCGATCGCCTCATGGTGATGAAGGACGGCCGGGTGGTCGAGGCGGGCCTCACCGACCAGGTGCTCGACGACCCGCAGCACGCCTACACCCAGCTTCTCGTCTCCTCCGTGCTGCAGGTTTGAGCGCCATGATCCGGATCGAAAACCTCTCCAAATCCTTCACCCTGCACAACCAGGGCGGCGCCACCATCGAGGTGATGCGCGGCGCCGCCTTCGCGGTCGCCCCGGGCGAATGCGTGGCGCTCACCGGCGTGTCCGGCGCCGGCAAGTCGACGCTGATGCGGATGATCTACGGCAATTACCTCGCGGCATCCGGCCATATCTGGGTCGGCGACACCGATGTGGCCCGGGCCCAGCCGCGCGAGATCCTCGACCTGCGCCGCCACACCCTGGGCTATGTCTCGCAGTTCCTGCGCGTCGTGCCCCGGGTGCCGACCCGCGATGTCGTGGCCGAGCCGCTTCTGGCGGTGGGCGCGGACCATGAGGCGGCTCTGGCCAGAGCCGAAGAGCTGCTCACCCGGCTCAACATCCCCCGGGCGCTCTGGGCGCTCTCGCCCACCACCTTCTCGGGCGGCGAGCAGCAGCGGGTGAACATCGCGCGCGGCTTCGCGCATGCCTATCCGGCGATGTTGCTCGACGAACCCACCGCCTCGCTCGACGCCACCAACCGGGCGACCGTCCTCGCCCTCGTCGAGGAAGCCAAGGCGCGGGGCGCGGCGATCGTCGGGATCTTCCACGACGAAGACGCCCGCGCCCGGGTTGCGGACCGCGAAATCGACGTCGCCGCATTTACCCCCGCCACCCATCCGGACCGCGCGGCATGAGCGGAATCTACGCCATCGTCGGCCCTTCGGGTGTCGGTAAGGATACGCTGATGGAGGCGGTGGCCGCCCGACTGCCGTCGGTCCGCCTGGTGCGGCGGGTCATCACCCGCCCCGAGGCGGCGGGCGGCGAAGACTTCGAAGGCGTGTCCGAAGCCGAGTTTGCCCGCCGCCTGGCGCGCGGCGATTTCGCGGTGACCTGGCAGGCGCACGGGTTGTCCTACGGCATCCCGGCGAGCGTCCGCGACCGGCACGCGGCGGGCGAGACGCTGCTGTTCAACGGGTCGCGCGCGGCGCTGCCCGCGGCGCAGACGGCCTTCCCCGATCTCACGGTGATCCATGTCACCGCGCGCCCGGACGTGCTTGCCGAGCGGCTTGCGGGGCGGGGGCGGGAAACGCGCGAGGAGATCGTAGAAAGACTATCCCGTGCCGAGATTTCTCTGCCGGACGGCTTTAAATTGTTCGAATTAGATAATTCTGGCAGTCTGGAAGACGCCATCGACCGGCTCGAAGCGCTGCTTCAGCCGGTGAGGGCGTAGCGGTGGAGCACGTGGAACATTCCCCGTTCGTCTTCGCCGAACAGGACCAGCGCGTCGACCGGGAAAGGCCGCGGGACGAGGGGGGCGAGCAGGGGCGCGAGGGCCGCCTGGACCGCCACCGCCTCGTCCGGCGCGAGCTTGCCGGTGAGGGTGAAGTGAAACCGGAACGCGTCGAGCACGTAAGGATAGCCCCAACGCACCAGATGCGCCTCCTGCCCGGGCGTCAGCCCGGACGCCCGACGGCGGGCGAGTTCGGCCTCCGACGCGGGCGCGCGGTGGGCGTCGAGCCCCATGACCACCGCGCCCGCGAGCCGTTCGAGATCCCTTGTGTCGCCCTGCGGGGTGAGGGCGAGGAACCCGCCGAGCCGGTGCAGCCCGAGCCCATCCAGCACGACCGCCGGCAGGGTCGCGGCGAGATCCGCCAGATCGGCCTCGAGCGCGGCCCGGCTCGACCCGTCCGCCAGGCGGAACGGCGGCTTCAGGGTGCAGTGGAACCCGTATTTGCGCGGGCTGGCGGTGAGCGCCTCCACCGGGCGCGGCAGCCCGGAAACTTCCGGGTGCGCCACGGCCTCCCCGGCAACGGGGTCCCAGCCCAGCCAGCGGGCGGCGAAATCGGCGAGCGGCCCCGGCTGCGGCGCGGCGTAGACCGCGTATCGATTGAACATGTCCATGCGCCCCCGCATATCCGCTCCATGTCACACCCGCGTAACATCTGCCCGAGAAACACCGCTCTATATACAGGACCGATCCGATGACCGACATGATCTTCACCAATGCCCGGATCGTCCTCGAGCATGAGGTGACCCAAGGCACCGTCATCGTGCGCGACGGCCACATCGCGCGGATCGACCAGGGCGCGACCGCCGTGCCGGGGGCTCTCGACCTTGCCGGCGACATGCTGATCCCCGGGCTCATCGAGCTGCACACCGACAATCTCGAACGCCATATCGAACCGCGCCCCGGGGTCGACTGGCCCCATGCGGCGGGCATCCTCGCCCATGACGGCGAGCTGGCCTCGACCGGGATCACCACCGTGTTCGACGCGCTGCGGGTCGGATCGATCCATTCCGGCGGCAAGGGCAATTTCCGCAAATACGCGCGCCAGGTCGCGAGCGAGATCATGAGCCTGCGCGATGCCGGCGCGCTCCGGATCAACCACTACATCCACCTGCGCGCCGAGATCTGCTCGGAAACGCTGGTCGAGGAGATGGACGAATTTGGACCCGAGGACCGGGTCGGGATCGTAAGCCTGATGGACCACACGCCGGGCCAGCGCCAGTTTCGCGACGTCTCGAAGCTCAAGCAATACGTGGCCAAGAAGCGCAGCATGACCGACGCCGAATTCGACGACCATGTGACCCGCCTCAAGGGTCTCCAGGAGACCCATGGGCAACACCACGAGGCCGAAGCCGTTGCCGCCGCGCGCCGGTATGGCGCGGTGATCGCAAGCCATGACGACACCACCGCGGCCCATGTCGCGACCAGCGCCGGCCACGGCATCGGACTGGCCGAGTTTCCGACCACGCGCGAGGCGGCCGAGGCCTGTCACGCCCTTGGCATCAGGGTGATGATGGGCGCGCCCAACCTGATCCGCGGCGGTTCGCATTCGGGCAACGTCGCCGCCTTTGAGCTGGCCGAGGCGGGGCTGCTCGACATCGTTTCGTCCGACTATGTGCCGTCTGCACTGATGTCGTCGGCCTTCCTGCTCGCCGATCTCTGGGACGACCTTCCGCGCGCCATCGCCACGGTGACCGCGACCCCTGCGGCGGCGAGTGGGCTCGGCGACCGCGGCCGGATCGCCGAGGGGCTGTACGGCGATCTGGTGCGCGTCGGACGGGTGGACGGCACGCCGGTCTTGCGCGGCGTGTGGTGTCACGGCCGCCAGGTCGGTTAGGCAGCCAAAAGACCCATCCCCCGGCGCCCGCCTGCGAGATCTGTCAGAAATCCAGGGTGTTCGGCGCAGGCGGCAGGCCGGTCTCGCGTGAACGTGGATCGCCAGGGCCGTGCTGGCCGGGACGAAAGCGCGTGCGGAGGGTCCACGCTCGTCTCGGCACGCCGTGCGGCAGGATCTGCGGCTTTGCCAGGGAGCTGCCCGCGCCGATTCCAAGGCGACCGCTGCAGGCGTGCACGACCGGTGCGGAACGGCACTGGTCTGCCTCCGCCCATGGTGCCTTCGACGGTTTCAGCGGGGCGATAGGAGGCTGTATTGCGGCGGCGACAGCGGCGGCGGCGATACGATGGCGGCGTAGCCCGGCCACGAAAAAGGGGAGGGGTCACCCCCTCCCCAACGCGTCATGAAATCTCGGCTCAGTCGAGCGTGCCGACCGAGAAGAACATCGTCTCGCCGGAATGGTCGTCAACGCCGTCGTTGTCGGTCGAGACCCAGGCGGTGCCGTCGGCGGCGATCGCGAGGCCTTCGACCTTGTCGAGCACGAAGCCGCCGGTGGCGGTGAGGTCGGGCAGCAGGTCGCGCACCACTTCGCGGGTCACGACCGGCAGCTCGCCTCCGAGCGGCGCGGGCGCCATCTCGGCCGCGGGCACGCGGGTGATGAGCTTGGTCACGGCCTTGTCGCCGAGCTGGTTGTCGCGCTCGATGAGGTAGACCCAATCGCCATGCGCCACGATCTCGGAAAGACCGACCCAGCCGTAATCCGGCGTCTGTTTTTGGTAGCGCACTGCACCCCACTCGCCGCTCTCGGTGTTGTAGGCCACGAGCTTGACGTGATCCGCCGGGTCGTCCGCCCATTCGCGCTGCACCGCCATCCACAGCGTGTCGCCGATCCTGGTGATGCCTTCGAAGCCGAAGCGCTTTTCGACCGCCATCAGCTCCGGCGGCAGGCCGACCTCTTCCTCGATCTCGCC
>JAGRMP010000129.1:6140-9526 GCA_020441225.1 Maritimibacter sp.
TCGAGGTCGAGCTTCTGCGCCGGGTAGCCCGCGCGGGTCACGTCGATGGCGTCCACGATCTGCGCCGGAGTCACCTTGGTGTCGATCTTGTAGATCCGCGGCTGGTAGCCGTAGAAGCTGTCCGACACCGCCCAGACCACGCCGTCTTCGTCGGCGACCATGCCCGAGATCGCGCCCCAGCCGGTGAGCGTGTCCATCCCCGCCGAGGTCAGCATCGGGTAAGAGGCGGGCGCGTCCTGGTATTCGTAGATCATCACATGCGCCCGCGCCGCGCCATCCGCGCCCAGGTCGGTCTCGTTCGCCGAGACCAGCAGGTTACGCTCGGGGATGGTGACGTAGCCTTCCGGGCCGACGCCCGAGGGCAGGAGCTGCAAGAGCTGCGGGTTGGCCAAGTCGGTCACGTCGTAGACGCCCACCACCGAGCCGCGTTCCGAGCCGATGAAGACCATCGGCACCCCGCCGAACGTGCCGGTGGTCACGCTTTCGGGCTCGACGCCCTTTGCGTCAGAGCGCTTGTCGGGGTAATGGCCGATCTGGATCAGCGCGTGTTCGAAGCTGTTGCCGGCTTCGTAGACTTCGGTGCCGTCCTTGTTGAAGATCGTCCAGCCGCGCGAGCCGCCGTGCCAGTCGCCCTCGTTGGCGATGGCGAAATGGTCGTCGTCGAGCCATTTGACCGCGTCGGGCTCGCGGAGCCGGCCCATCTGGCTCTCGGTGAACAGGAGCGCGCCGCGCTCGTCGGTCGCGTCGATCTCGGTAAGGTCCACCGCACCGGCGGAGAAGTGGTTCACGATCGAGCCGTCGGCGGCGACGATCACCAGGTAGTTGTTCTCCTGCATCGTCATCACGGTCTCGCCGAGGCTGTTGATGTCGACGAATTCCGGCTCCGGGTCTTCGCCGAACACATCCGCGAGGCCGGTCACGTCGACATGTTTGAGGCTGTCGCAGACCAGCGCCGTGTCGGCCACGTCGACCATGACGAGGTCGCCCGCCGGCATCTGGGGCAGGCCGCCGTCGCCCAGGTCTTCGTCGCGCTCGTTCTCGATCGCGACCGAGAGAAAGCTGCCGTCCTTCGACTTCGCCACCGAGTCCGGCTGTCCGCCGAGGTCGCATTCCCCGGTGATCTCGCCCGACGCCACGTCCATCGCGACGATCTTGCCCGAGGGGGCGGTGTAGCTTTCGGAGGTGTTCACGCCGATGAAGGCGGTCTCACCGATCACCGCGACCGAGGTCGGTTCGCCGTCGAGCGCAACATTGCCGAGCGGCGCGGGATTGGTCGGGTCGGTGATGTCGATCCGGCCGACCACGCCGAGCGGGCTGTCGGTGTAGACCAGCGTCATGCCGTCGGCGGTGACGTCGATGATCTCGGCCGAGGTCTCGCGCGCCGTGTCTTCGTCCGCGGCCATGTTGGACGCGACCGGGAAGGACGCGATACGGTTGAAATTCATCTCTGCCGAGGCGGCGCCCGCGACGAGCGCGAGCGCGGTCGTGAGCATCAGGGTCTTGGTGGTCATGGAATCCTCCGGGGAATGGTGCCCGGTGCATCACAGAGCCGGATCACAGGCGGATGAAGGTTTCTTGACGAGTTGATGAAACCCGACCGGACGGCTCCGGTCCGGCCGCCGCCGAATGACTGACGGGATGTGCGGAGGTTGCCATGGCGGAGGGTGTGGCGGCGGAGCATTCCGATACCGTTATTTCGCGGGCGTTCGTCGATCGGATCGGCGGTGGGTGGGCGTCGTTTCCGCCGGCCCCCATTGGCCCGGTTCGCCTCCTGAGGGGCTCCGCCATATGCGGCGGCGTCCCCCGGCAAACGGTTGCCGCCAGTATCCCGGTGCCGGCCGGCCGGGTCTGGAGAGCGCTGCTGAATCCGGGGTGTTTTCGTGATCGCGGCTCTCCCGGCCTGCCGACGGGCGAACACATGTGTTGAATTTGTCGCAGCGCCCTTTTCCGGCCGGTTCGCCGGACAATCGGGGCCGAACGGCACCGAAAACCGCACGGATCCAACAATACTCTCCCCGGTTCCCGCCGTGGATCGATCCGGTCGCCGCTGATGGCCCGACTTGGGCAACATTGGCTTTGCCTGACCGAATCACCCGTGTTAGTGTCGCCGCAATAAAAAAAGCAGGCACATACAGGCATCACTCATGAAAACGGGCTTGAACGGCACGTTTGTCATCAGATGGGCGCAGACCGAGGTCGATGGCCTTGCGTCTGCGCCCCGCGCAGCTCTCGGAATCGGTGCGAGCTGGCGTTGGAGCGGCGCGGCCCTGAGGGTAGACGGGCCGCAGGATCTTCTGCGGTTGACGGACCCGGAGGGCGCGGCCGATCTCAGGGCGCGCGCGGCCCGCAGGGCGGGGCGGCTCGTCGGGAGGGCGCCGGTCGGGCGGCGTGTTGCACGCAAACTCGCGGGCGCCGAGGAACCGCTGTTCGAGCGCGGGTTCGACCTGACCGACGGATACCGGGTCTATGCGGCTTCGGTGGTCGATTTCGGCCCCGGGGTGCAGCCGCTTCTGATGTTCGCGGGCGATGTGCCGCCGGTTGACACGGACCTGTGGGTGGTGCGGGCGGCGATGGAGATTGCCGAGGTCCACCGGGTCACGGATCAGCCGACGGCGGTGATCTGTTTCACCCCCGGCACGCGGATCCGGACCGCGCGGGGCGACGTTGCGGTCGAGGAGATCGGCGAGGGCGACCGGATCCAGACCAAGGACAACGGCTGCCAGGACGTGCTGTGGCGGGGCCAAAAGCGGCTGTCGGGCGCGCGGCTCTACGCGATGCCCGAACTGCGCCCGATCCGGCTGCGCCGGGGCGCGCTGGGGGTCGACCGGCCGGACGAGGACCTGATCGTGTCGCCCGCGCACCGGATGCTGGTGAAGGGCGCCAAGGCGCGGGCGCTGTTCAACACCGACGAGGTGCTGGTGGCGGCGCGGGACCTGATCGACGACGCAAGGGTGGTGCGCGATCACAACCTGACCGAGGTGACCTATGTGCACCTGATGTTGCCGCGCCACGAGGTGGTCTTTGCCAACGGGCTGGAGACCGAGAGCTTCCACCCGGCGGGGGCGGCGTTCGAGAGCCTGGCCGATGAGCAGCGTGACCGGCTTTCCGCGCTGATGCCGGGGCTGGAGACCGACCCGATGGGCTATGGCGATTATGCCCGGCGGTCGCTGAGCCGGGCGGAAGCGGCGCTGCTGACCTCGCCCTTCGCCTGAGGGGTTTGGCACCGTACTTCCGCTTATGGGCGGGGGTGTGCGAGGTTTGTGCGAGCTCGCACGGGGTATCAAGTATTTGATCTTTATACTGATAGCGCTAACCGGTCTTTGCGCGCGAGCCAGGTGAATCCGGTTGGATCGGGGGGCCAGCCCCCCGAACCCCCCGAGGTATTT
>JAGRMP010000677.1:0-288 GCA_020441225.1 Maritimibacter sp.
CGGCGGCCAGTGGATGAGCTGACCGACGACCTGCGCGACGGTCGCACCGAGCGCGGCGCCGAAGACGATCGAGATCGCGAAACCGACTACCGTTTTCACCAAGCTCACGTCCCCGGACGGGGCGGCGAGGCTGCCGATGCCGGTTCCCCAGACCACGAGGTAGCCGGGCAGCAGGGCGACGAACGGCAGGAAAAGCGCGAAGGGCCAGTGGCGCAGGCCGAGCCGCGACAGCCCCAGTTCGGCGAGGCGAAAGCGCTGCCCTTCGGGGCTGAACAGGCGACAGACGAC
>JAGRMP010000677.1:349-3456 GCA_020441225.1 Maritimibacter sp.
GCGGCCAGCACGATGGCAAGGCCGAGCGCGATCGCATAGAAGAGGGTAGCCTGGCGGAGTTTCCTGGATTTCGGCAACATGACGAGGCTCCCTGGAGGATGGGGTGGCCGCGCACCCGCAGGTGCGCGGGTGGGGTCAGATGGGCATCGGAAGGCCCGCATCGGCGCTGCGACCGGCCAGCGACGGCCCGGCGAAACGGACGATCAGCGCAGCCCAGCCCAGGTAGAAGACGCCGAGAATCGCCAGGTAGATCGCCTGGTCCGTGCGGTCGGGCATCATCGGGCCGGTCACCAGGTTGGCGACGCAGTTGAGCTGTCCGTGCAGGATCACCAACGGCCAGACGCAGCCGCCCGCCCGGTACAGCCAGCCATAGACCACCGCGACGCCGGCAAGCGGCATCACAACCGTGAGCGGAAGCTCACCTGTCAGAAACAGCGGCAGATGCCACAGCACGACGCCGGCGCCGATCCAGAGGCTTGCGGCCAAGGGAGATAACCGCCGTTGCAGGGCGTCCAGCGCGTAGCCGCGGAACGAGACCTCCTCGGTCATCGGCCCGAAGACCAGAACCAACACCACGATGGTGACCAGAACCTCGCTCACCGCGTAGGATGGCAGCGGCGCAAGCTCGGCCCCGAGCGCGACAGTCAGTCCGAAGGCGGCGACGATGATCGTCAGCGGGATGAAAAAGGCGGCGGCATAGACCCGGGCCGGTGCGCGCAAACGGGTGATCCGCCGCCACCAGGCGCGCAGGCCGGCGCGTCCTTCGGTCAGTCCGATGACGATCGGCGCCGCGATCAGCGGACCGATCGGGAACATCGTCGGCCAGTTGTCCGATGGCCAGATCGCGTTTCCAAGATAGCCGAACCACGTCAGGGCACAGCTCAGGGCGAAAAAGGCCATTATTTTCGTATAGAAAGGGTGCATGGGCGCAGGTCCTTGTCAGGGGTTGGGTCCGGGGTTGGGGCTGGGGTCGGCAAAGGTCAGCGCGTCCGGGCGGCAGAGCGCCGTTCGAGCCCGATATCGCGTCGCAGATGGTCCGACAGGGGAAGGTCCCGGCCGGTGGCGCGGGCCGCGAAGGCGCGACGCGCCGCACGACGTTCGAGAATGAATGCGCGGAGGATGTGGTAAAGGGTGCTATGCTGCATCTGGGTCTCCGGTTGCAGGGGCGGCACGGGCTGTGCCAACCGATGCCCCGGCCTACCGGAGACCGCAGCCCAAAGCTTGACCGGCAGATGGATTCGAGATGAACCTTTTCTGGATATCGCCAGCGCCGGAGCTGCGATGATCTTCGAATTCGATGGCTTCGAACTGGACACCCAGACCGTCGAACTTCGGTCGAACGGCGCCGCCATCGCGTTGCAGCCCCAGGTCTTCGACCTGCTCCTGCTGCTTGTGGAAAACCACGACCGGATGGTCTCGCGCGACGAAATCGTCGAAAAGATCTGGCAGGGCCGCGCGATCTCGGAGACAGCGATTTCGAGCCGGATCAAGACCCTGCGACAGGCGCTCGGCGACGACGGGCAGGAACAGCGGATCATCCGGACGCTGCACGGACGCGGGTTTCGCCTCATCGCCCAGGTTTCCCTGCACGTCCCCGCTGCCACCCGCGGTCCCGAGGCGACTGGGGCGACCGGGGCCGAGCCCGGGGCGGAAGCCGCGGCCGAGACCGCGGCCGAGCCCGGGGGGCCGCCTTCTGTCTGCGTGCTGCCGTTTCGTGACCGGGACCCGGCCGGGCCGGATATGCTCGGCGATGCGCTGGCGCACGACATCATCATGGCGTTGTCGCGGCTCAGATGGCTCCGGGTCATCGCCCGCGGGTCGTCGTTCCGGTTTCGCGATCCCGATCCCGACCTGCGTGCCATCGGCCGCGCGCTGGGCGTGCGCTACGGCCTTACAGGTGACGTCGAGCGCACCGCAACCGGTATCGACGTCTTTTCCGAACTCGCCGACACCCGGGACGGCGCCGTCATCTGGAGCGAACGCTTCAGGATCGGCCGGAACGAGATCGGTGATTTCCGCGACGTGATCTGCCGGCACGTGGCCGCCGCGCTGGAATTTCATATCCCCGAAGCGGAAGCATCGAAAGTGCGCAGCCTGCCGCCACCGCTGCATGACAGCTGGTCGCGCTTTCACCTGGGGCTCCACCATATGTACCGGCTGAACCGTGCGGACAACCTGCGGGCCGTCGCGCATTTCCACGCTGCCCTGAAGCTCGAACCCGAGTTCGCCCGGGCCTGGGCCGGGCTCTCTTTCACCGATTTCCAGAGCGCCTATCTCGGCTACGAGGCCGACACCGCCGCGCGGATCAAGGACGCGCGCGCCCATTCCGAACGGGCATTGTCGATCGACAGCAACGACGCGTTCTCGCATTTCACCATGGGCCGGTCCTATTGGCTCGAAGGCCGCATCGCCGACAGCCTGCCCTGGCTCGAAGGGACGACCGAGATCTCGCCCAACTACGCGCAGGGACATTACGCGCAGGCCTGGGCCGCCGCCATGCTTGGCCGTTCCGCCATGGCCCACGCCAGCGTGGATCTGGCGATGGCGCTGAGCCCGCTCGATCCGTTTCTTTACGCGATGCGGGGGACCAAGGCGCTGGCCTATCTCGCCGACGGCGACGCGAAGAATGCCCTTCCCTGGATCGACGCCGCGGCCGGAACGCCGGGCGCGCATCCGGTCGTCGGACTGGTGGCCGCGGCATGCCACGGGCTGGACGGAGACCTGGCAACGGCCCGCTTGTGGGTCACGCGGATGCGCGACCGGAACCCCGGACTGTCTCTGGCGGGTTTTTTCAGGTCGATCCCCTATTCGGATCCGGTGCTGCGCGACAATATCGCGAGCACGCTGCGCGCGGCCGGCCTCGGCTAGAAGGATCTCGAACCAAACCGGGGCGTTACCCCCCCGCGCCGCGAAATCCTTGCGAACAGCAGTCCGACCACGCATTCGCCCCGCCGCACCGCAGGCTGCTCAGCACACCAGGTCCCGGCTGAGCTGGATTTCCGACAGGGTACATGCCGAAGGACGGGCCAGGTCGTGGGCATGATCATGAGCGCGAACTGAACGCAAAAAAGCAAAAGGGCCCAGCGATCTCTCGCTAAGCCCTTGGA
>JAGRMP010000678.1:0-539 GCA_020441225.1 Maritimibacter sp.
GATCTGTCGTCACGACTCTTCTCGAGGGCGCTTTGCGCCTCGTCTCGCGCCGCCCGGAGCGCGGGTAAATCGGGCTCGCTACGATCCCCGATCTCAACCTCGAGGCCTCTCAGCCGCTCGGCGTTCGCCGCTACTCTCCTGTCGTATCCGCTGATCTGATCCTCGAGTTCGGACCGTCGGTCGGCATCGACCTTCGCGTCCCGGAAGGTCTCCTCGTCCAACCCGGCCCGTTGGAGCTGATCGGCGAATTCGCGTTGGGCGTTGGACAGTGACTCGGTCGCCCTGGCCAGTTGATCGTTGGCGATCGTAGCCGCCCGCTCGGACGCCGCGAGCGTTACCGCCGCATCTTTTTCGCCTTCGACGGCGGCATCGTGCTCTGCGGCGAGCGTGTCACGATCATCGATCGCCGCCCGTAGGGCGCGGGACAGGGCCTCACCGTCTCGCAACTCCTTAGGAATGTCCTTGAGCGTCGTGTCGTACGCGGTCTGGGCGGCGAGTTCTGCGGCTTTGGCCTCTGACAGCGCCTCCTTCGCGGCCTC
>JAGRMP010000678.1:596-1555 GCA_020441225.1 Maritimibacter sp.
GTCGAGTTCGGCGAACCTGGTGTCGGCCCCGAGCCGCGCGGCGGTCTCTCGGGCCTCGGCCAGCAACGGTGACAGAGCCGGACGATCGCGTTCGGGTCGTGCCAGCGCGTCGACTTCGGCCTGCCGTTCCTCGAGCGTGGCGCGTGCCGCCGCCAGGGAGGTCCGGGCGGCGAGCTCGTCGTCTTCGGCGGATCGCAGGGCCGCCCCGGCGCGCTCGAACTCGTCATGGCGCCCGCGCCGCTCGGGATCGCCAGTGGCGGGGTCGGGGTGGTCGCGCGAGCCGCAAGCCGGACAGGGTTCGCCCGGCGCGAGCTTGCGTGCCACATGCAACGCCTGAATCTCGGTCAGATCCCGTTCGGCATGCGCGAAGGCGGATCTCGCCGAGACGAGACGTTCTTGGGACGCTGCGCGAATCCCGGCCAACCGTTCGATCTCCTCGGCTTGCCGATCCCGCCGGGCGACAGCCGCCTCGAAACGGCCCAGGGCCTCTTCTTCACGTTCGAGGGCGGCAAGGACGGTGGTGGCGTCCTGCAAGGCCCGGACATGTTGCGGGTGCTGACGCTGCAAATCCCGCAAGGACGAGAGGGCGGCGTCCGTCTCCGCGCTCTTGTCAGACGCTGTGGTCGCAGCCTCTTCGGCCGCCCTCGTCGCAGCACGCGCGGAGGTCAATTCGCCCAAAAGGGATGCGGACCGGTCGTGGATTTCCTTCAGGCGCTGCAGTTCAGACGCCCTGGCGCGGGCGACTTCGCGTTCCGCATGCTTCGCGGCCGTTCGCTTCAACGTCTCCCGGGCGAGCTCGGCTGCCGAGACTGCGGCCTTGAAACCGTCTTGCGCCTCCCGATCCCGATCGCTGGCGCCCGCGTGCTCCCGACGCGCGGTTCGCGACGCTGCCTCCGAGACCAGAACGTCCTGGGCGGCACGCGCGCGCTTGAGCCGGGCGCGGAGGGTGTCCACCGTCT
>JAGRMP010000130.1 GCA_020441225.1 Maritimibacter sp.
TCGAGCTCGGCGTCCTTCTTCTCCCACTTGTGCAGACCGTTGGCCTGCCTGCGTTCGGCGATGACCGCGTCGAGCGCGGCGGCATCGGTCGAGGAGACATGGAGCTGCGCGCCGAAGCGGGCGACCTGTTCGACCCGCGGATCTTCGAGGAGCGCGTCTTCGAGCCGGGTGAGGTCCGGTCCCGAGACCCGCCAGGTGGTGAGGCCGACGCGGGCGGGGATCTCGGCCGCCGGCCCGTCGATCAGTTTCTTGCCATAGGCGATATAGGCGAGCGCATCGCACTGGATCGCCTCATCCATGTAATGGGTCGAGACCAGTACGGTGACGCCCTGTTTCGAAAGCCTGCGGATCTCGTCCCAGAAATCGCGCCGTGCCTTGGGGTCGACGCCCGCGGTGGGCTCGTCGAGCAGCAGCAGGCGCGGTTTGTGCTGCATGCAGGCGGCGAGCGCGAGCCGCTGTTTCCAGCCGCCCGAGAGGTTGCCCGCGAGCTGGTTGGCGCGGGATGTGAGCCCGAGGGTGTCGAGCGTTTCGGCCACCACTTTCTTGCGGTTCTTCAGCCGGTACATCCGGGCCATGAAATCGAGGTTCTCGCGGATCGTGAGATCGCCGTAGAGCGAAAACTTCTGGGTCATGTAGCCGACGTTCTCCTTGATCTGCCGGGCCTCCTTGCGGATGTCGTAGCCGAGCGTGGTGCCTTCGCCGGCGTCGGGGGTGAGCAGGCCGCACATCAGCCGGATCGTCGTGGTCTTGCCGGAACCGTTGGGGCCGAGGAAGCCGTAGATCATCCCCTTGGGCACATCCATGTCGACATGGTCGACCACGGTGGTCTTGCCAAAGACCTTGGTCAGCCCCCGGACCGAAATGGCGGGCGCCTCGGGTGCAGCGGCTTCGGTCATTCGGGGCGCTCCAGGGTCACCGGCTGGCCAGGCAGGAGGCCGGTGCCGCGGTCCAGACGGGCCTCGGCGCGGAACACCATCCGGCGGCGCTCGTCGCGCGAATAGATGAGCGGCGGGGTGTACTGCGGGTCGGAGGCCATGCGGGTGATGCGGGCCTCGATCCCCGGCGCGCAACCGTCGCAGGTGAGGGCCAGGGTCTGGCCGATGTCGAACTCCGCGCGCACGGTCTCGGGCAGGTAGAACAGCACCTTGAGCGCGTCGGGCGGCAGGATCGAGACCACCGGCGTGCCGGCGGAGGCGACCTCGCCCACGGTGTAATAGACCTTTTCGATCCGGCCGGCGATCGGCGCTGTGGTGCGCATGTCGTCGAGCCGGGCCGCCGCCACCTCGGCATCGGCGCGGGCCGCGTCGAGCGTGGCGCGGGCGGCGATCACCTGTTCGGAGCGCGCCGGCAGTTCGGCGACGCGGAGCTGGGCTTCGAGCTGGGCGACATGGGCGTTGGCCTGGTCGAGCGCGCTGCGGTCGGCATCGACCTTGGCCTGGGTGACGATGCCGCGGCCGGCAAGGTTTTCGGTGCGCGCAAGCGTGGTGCCGGCGAGCGCCTGGGCCGCGCGCGCCTCTTCGAGCGAGGCGTGGATCACCGCGATCTCGGCCTCGCGCGAGCCGGTTTCGAGGTTGCGCAGGTTGGCCTCGGCCTGATCGACCCGGGCATTGGCGGCCCGGAGCGCAGCACGCTGCTGGCTTGCGTCCATGTCGAACAGAAAGGCGCCGACGGTGACCGCGTCGCCCTCGGCGACCGACAGCCCGCGGATCCGCCCGGTGACCGAGGGGGCGACATAGGTGTAATCCGCCTCGACATAGCCGTTGTAGACCGGGGTCGGGTCGTCGCCGTAGCCGGGGACGAGCGCGGTCAGGACCGTGGCGGCGGTGGCGGTCAGCCAGGCGAGGGCGTTTTCAAACATCAGTGGGGACCTCCGGCAGGAACAGGCCGTTGAACAGGATGTCGAGGTGGTTCTCGACCAGGCGGTCGAGGGCGAGACCGTCGGCCGGGCGAATGCCGAACACCTCCGACAGCAGCAGGTGCAGCGCCACCGGCCCGATGACGCTGCGCAGGGTCAGCTCGGGATCGACCGGGCGCATCTGGCCGCTGGCGATCGCGGTCTCGATCAGGCCCACGGCGGCCGGGATCACGGTGTCGAGCACCGCCCGGCGGTACATCTCGGCGATCTCCGGGGCGACCACGGCCTCGCGGATGATGATCTTGGGCACTGCGAAGGTATTGGGGTCGGCGAGGCCCGCGGCGATGCCGCGCAGAGCCGCCGACAGCACCCTGCGCATGTCGCCCCGGGCAAGATCGGCGCTGGCGAGCGCCCGGGTGGCGACGGGTGTGACCGCGCGGCGGACCAGCCCTTCGAGGATCGCCTGTTTCGAAGGGAAGTAGAGATAGACCGCGCCCTTGGAGAGCCCTGCAGCCCGGGCGATTTCGGCGACCGAGGTATGGGCATAGCCCTTGGCGACGAACAGCGCGAGGGCGGCGTCGAGCAGCTCGTCGGGCCGGTCGTCGGCGCGGCGGCGGAATTTGGGTTCGGATGAGTCGGGTTTCGGCATGGCTCAAAACTAACTGACCGGTCAGTTAGTTGCAAGAGGCGAGATGTCGCGACGTGGGCGGCGGGGCGGATGGACTCCAGAAATCCGGATATCC
>JAGRMP010000679.1 GCA_020441225.1 Maritimibacter sp.
GGCGCTTGGCGGCGATATAGGGCGGCAGCGGCATCTCGCCCGCCACGGCCAGCGCCGCGTCGAACGCGTCGCCCGTCAGGTTGAAGGACAGGACCCCCTGCCCGGCCGCATCGCGGCCCTCGAACCGCGCCCGCAGCCCGGCGGCGAAGACGATCTCTTCGCCCTCCCGAAGCTTGCGCAGCGGCTTTACGAGCGCCGTCCAGCCGCCGTCCGGCGTGGGGGCAAGCAGGGTCGCCTCGATCCCCGCTTCCGCCGTGCCGCGCCGCCGCAGGCCCCGCAGCCGCGCGGGCAGCACCCTGGTGTCATTCAGAACCAGACGGTCGCCGGGGCGCAGGAAACCGGGCAGTTCGATGGCTTGCCCATCGACGATCCGCGAGCGGGTGGCCACCAGCATCCGGGCCGAGGACCGCGGCCGGGCGGGCCGGGTCGCGACGAGGTCCTCCGGCAGCTCGAAGTCGTAATCGGCAAGACGGGTGCCGGGGACGACCGGGGCAGCGGCGCGTTGGTCAGGGTCTGTCATGGGCGGCTCTCAAGCGTTTCGGTGTCGCGGGGCGCGTTGCGAGGGACCGGGTCGCAGGTTCCGGCTCCGGTTTCAAGGCCGCGAGCGCGCACCGCCCGGTTTCGAAGCGCGGCCCGATCAAGGGTCTTCAGGGCCGGAGGTCTCGGGCGCGGTGGGCGGGGCCCGGCGGAAGATCTCGCGCAACACCCCCGGGGTCAGGATCGAGAGCGGGTTCACGCCGACGTCGGGCTTGTCGGCCGCGCCCTTGAGGGTGAAGTTGAAACCGACCAGCCCCTCGCCGTCGCGCGGGCTCAGCACCCGTCCGAGAGCGTTGACGATATAGAGCGGCGAAAGCACCCCCTGCATGTCGATCTGGTTGCCTTCCATGTCGTAATAGCCGTCGAGCGAGAGGCCCATCGACGGGCCGACGGCGGAGGAGCGGTAGAGCGTGACCGCGTTCGGCGACAGCCGGAACCGGCCCTCGACCTCGTCGAACCGGATCCCGTCGCCCTGGAGCTGATCGGGCAGGCCGACGATCGAGACGGCGGACAGCATGGCCGCCATCGCCGGGGCATCGACGATCCGCGTGTTGGTGACGGTGAACTCGCCCTCATAGGTGCCGACCCCGGCGACGGGCGCGAGGATCAGATCGAGCGTGCCGCCTTTCGCCTTGGCGAAGATTCCGGTCTCGCGCAGCACATCGCCCGCCCGGTTCGACGTCAGCCGGATCGCCGCCCCCTCGCTGGTCTGCGCGACCGTGCCTTCGATCACGTTGCCGCCGAAGAGGCGACCGGAGAAGCGGCCCGACAACCCGCCTGCGAGGTCCAGATCCGCGCGCAGGTCGCGCAGCTGGATCTTGTCGGAAACGATCAGGCGATTGAGCGCGACCGTGAGCGGGCGCATCGGGCCGGGCGCGGCCTGGGTCTCGCCCCCGCCGCCGTCGAATTCGGTGCTGCGCAGATCGATCGTACCGCCCGGCACGGCGATCGCCACCGGCTGGCCCGCCCCGCGCCCGGTGATGGTGACCGGCGCATTGAGCCAGCTCCCGAGGCGGACCCGTTCGAATACCGCTTCGCCGAGCCCGCCGCCTTCCGCGGTGGTGATCGTCCCGCGGGCCTTGAGCCCCGGAGCGTCGATGTCGAGCGCGGTCACCTCCGGGCGGGCGCCGAGCCGTGCGGTGAGCCTGAGCACGCCGGTCTCGTCCGGCGCTTTGCGCCAGCCGGTGCCCGGGATCTCCATCCCGAGGCCGCCGAGATCCGCCGACAGCGTCAGCACCGGCGCGTCGCCGGGTTCGCCGAGCTCGATATCGAACCGCCCGCGGGTGCTGCCGGTGACCATGGCCGCCACGTCTTCGAGGCCGAACTCGTTGAGCGCGGCAGGGGATAGCTCCAGTGTTCCCGAGATCGTCGCCGGAAGCGTCACGCCGTTGACCATCGGCATCATCCAGGTGCCCTGGGCGCGCGCCTGACCGATCTGGACCGGTCCGGTCACCTCGATCCCGGCATTGCTGGCGCGCAGTTCGAGCGCATCGCCGCGGAGCAGTTTGTTTTCGATCAGCACATCGGAGCTGACCTCCGTGAGCCGGGCCTTGATGTCGTAGCCGATGTCCCTGGCGTCGGGCTTGCCCGGGCGGAGCGGGATCAGAACCCGCCCCTCGGCGACCGCCTCGCCCCGGGCCATGTCGGGACCGAGATCGCCGCCTGCGGCCTCGAACACCCGAAACGGCTCGTCCGCCAGCACCGACAACACCCCCCGGACGGGCCCCGCAAGGGCCAGGTTGAGCGTGCCGACCTTGTCGGGCCGCGTTCCGGTCGGGATCAGATAGCTCGAGCCGGAAAGATCGAGCGGCGTGCCGTCGGGGCTCATCATCGAGGCCGCCTCGGCGACGACGACCACCCGCCGTGGCACGAGGCTGACATAACCGCTCGCCACTTCCAGGGGCGCGAGCCCCTCGATCGGGCGCACCGTCGCGCCTTCGACGCCGAACGTCCCGTTCAACTGCAACTTGCCATCCGGCTGTTTGCGAAACGCCAGCGTACCGTTGGTGACTTCGCCACCGTCGATATGCTCCGCGACCCAATCGCGCGACTTCGTCTCGACCGCCACCGGCCAGAGGGCCATCACCTCCTCGCGGCTGGCCCGCTCGAAGCCGGCGTCGAGCGAGATCCACCAGCCGGTGCCGTCGGCGCCCAAATTGCCCCGGGCCTCGTAGCGGTTGGTGCCGCGATAGGCGACGATCTGGCCGAATTCGACCTGGAACGGGTCGAGACGGACCCGCAGATCCGCGGTCCCGCTGTCAATCTCCAGCGGCGCAGCGAAGAAATCGTGCGGCGCGAGGGTCGCATGCGGAAAATCGACCTGTCCGATCAGACTGTTGGGCCAGCCGCCCTGGAAATCGGTCAGATAGACATGCCCCTCGGCCGAAAGAGAGCCGATCTCGCTGTCGAGCGAAGCGCCGGTGAAGTCGATGCGCTGGCGCGCCGGGTCGAAGTCGATATAGATCTTGGCGCCGTCGAATTTCGCCGGCGGCGCACCCGGGACGGGCGAGAGCCCGCCCGCCCCGATCTGCAGCGCGCCCGCCAGTTCCTCGAGACCGCCGTCGGGATTGACCGAGCTGCGCAGGGCGCCCGAGATCGGCGCGTCGATGACGCTGAGAAAGGCCATGACCGGAGATTGCGCCGCGATGTCGCGCGCGGCGGCATTGTCGAAGCGGACCGCGAAGCTGGCCTCGGAACTGTCGCGGGCCGACCGGAAGGAAAAGTCGGTCGAGGCCAGTTCCTCGGTCTGATTGAAGACGTTGAACCGGACGGTGGTGTCGATGAACGCGTCCTGCGGGGTGATTTCCAGGGTGCCGTCGGTGACCTGCCAGATCCGGCCGGAGCGGGCGTCTTCGAGTGTGACCGTGAGGTCGGTGGCGGCGAGCCAGGCCACGCGCGCGATCGGGCCGGTCTCGAACACGGCATCGAGTTGGTCGAGCAACGCCGCGAGATTGCCGGTGGCGCCGACATTCTGGCCGAGCGCCAGGTCGAAGGCGCCGTTCTGGAGCCGGCGGAGCGTGACCTGGGCGCCCTGCAGTTCGACATAGCTCGGGACCAGACGGCCCTTGAACGCCGCGCGGCGGCTCAGGCTCATCTCGACCGCATTGAGCTGGGCCAGCGTCAGGCCGGTCTCGTCGCGCAGGCCGACATCGACCAGCCTGAGCCGTGGCCGCCCCCCCCTGGTCAACCCGGCTTCGACCCGGGCGAGCGACACCGTTCCGGCGGGCAGCGCCGCGTTGAGTTCGTCGGTGACCCGTTCGGTGACCCAGTCCGGCAGGATCACGACCCGACCGGTGAGCGCCATCGAGGACAGAACGAGGCCGAGCGAGATCAGGACGATGGCCGCCAGCGACCACAGCGAGATGTGCAGGTGCAGCCGTCTCGGCCGCCAGCGCGCGGAGCGCACGGCGTCGATGCTGCGGGAGCCTGTCTCGGGCGCGGTTGACGTCCTGTCGCTCATAGGGCCGTTGCTCGTTCTCCACCGTTTGCCGGCGTTATCTCGTCTCTGGCCGGATCTTGTCACTGGCCGGATCTCTTCACGGGCCGGTTCTCTTCACGGGCCGGTTCTCTTCACAGGCCGGTATCGGGTTTCCGGCCCGACCTGCTCACCAGTTGGCGCGGTTCAAACCGGAACCGGCTTTCCCTCGGCAGCCTGCCGCCCTAGAAACCGGATCATGCTCATGCGATGTCGCCTCGGGGTCGGCCAGTGTCATCCAAGTCAGTGTCATCCAAGGTCGCCAGGGGTCCGTATCAACAGGCACAAGATCAACGGGCACAGGGCGCCGGCGGGCCGGTCGACGGCAACGGTGCGAAAGTCGCTTTAGGCGATGGTGATAGGGAAGGAAAGAAATGTCTACAGAACTCGTCCAGATTGGCGCGAAAGCGCCGGATTTTGCACTGCCGCGCGACGGTGGCGCGACCGTCAGCCTCGGCGATTTCGCCGGCCGGGCGGTTGTCCTGTTCTTCTACCCCAAGGCCTCGACCCCCGGCTGCACCACCGAAGCCTGCGATTTCACCGCCCGGCTGTCCGATTTCGAGGCTGCCGGCGCCGGGGTGCTCGGGATCTCGAAAGACAGTGTGAAACGGCAGGAAAACTTCGCCGCCAAGGAGGAGCTGACCATGCCGCTCCTTTCCGACGCCGAGGGCGATGTCTGCGAACGCTATGGGGTCTGGGCCGAAAAGAAAAACTACGGGCGGACCTACATGGGGATCGTCCGCACCACGGTCCTGATCGGGCCCGACGGCACCGTGCGCAAGGTCTGGTCGCCGGTCAAGGTGGCGGGCCATGCGGCCGAGGTGCTGGACGCGGTCCGCGCGCTTTGAGCCTTTCCCTCGCGCAGA
>JAGRMP010000131.1 GCA_020441225.1 Maritimibacter sp.
CGCCTGCGGCGGGCGGGGCGAGGGGGCGCTGCCCCCTCGCGCTCCCCCAGAGTGTTTTCACCAAGAAAAAGGGGAAAGGCGAAGGCTGTGCGCGCTCGCACGTGGGGTCTAGGTATTGATTTGATGAGCGTTACCGCTAACTTCGTGTCGCGGGCGTGGGGCGGTTGTCCGGTGCCGCGCGGCCAAGGCCCCACCCCGGCGCGCCGCGCCCGCGAACCTGGCCCGCGAACATGACCCATCTCAAGTCGCGCCCGCCGCACCCGTGCTAGGCTGCGCCCATGAATGTCCCGGCCGCCCTCCCCCATCGCGCCGATGCGCGCACCACCGCGCGCGGCGCGCTTGCGATCTTCCTGCCGCTGTTCGCGGGCCTTCTGTGGTGGGCCGCGGCCCATTCCATGGCCGGGTTACCCACGGTCTGGGCCGTCGCCGCGGCGCTGGTCGCCGCCGCGGGACCCGCGGTCTGGTTTGCCGAGCTTCTCGCCAATGCCACCCGGCTGCCGGTGGTCTTCCATTTCCACTGGAGCCGGGTCGTCCATGCTGCGCTTCTGGGCTTCGCCACCCCGGTCGCGGTGATCCACGGCTTCCCCACCGTGGCGGGCCCAACCGCGCTCGTCGGCCTGTTCGGCGGGCTCGGCGCCGGTTTGAGCTTCGCCGAGAGCCTTGCCGGCATTCTCGCGCTCCTCGTCGTCGTGCCGCTGGCCGCGCTGGCCTGGTACCCGACCGTCTGCCTGCTTGCCTCCGGCATAACCGACCACCGGCGTCGTTTCGCGGTTTTCGTGCTGCTGTGGTGGTCGGTCTACGCCGCGCTTGCGCTGTTCGGCATCTGGCTGATCCCGATGGCGCTGGTGTGAGCCCGCAGCCCGCGCTTGCGCCCCCTGCGCATTCCGCTCTTCCCCCCGCCCCGCTCGCGGCCTAACCTCGCGCCAATGCTGCGTTTCGCCTTCACCCGTGCGCTGTCGCTCGCGCTGAGCCTCGCGGTCGCCTCGCTGGTGATCTTCGCGGTGGTCGAGGTCGTGCCGGGCGATCCGGCGAGCTACATGCTCGGGCTGAACGCGACCCCCGAGGCCGTAGACGCTTTGCGCGACCAGCTCGGGCTGAACGGCTCGCTGACCCTGCGCTACCTGGGCTGGGTCGGCGGTATGCTGACGGGGGATTTCGGCACGTCCTACACCTACAAGGTGCCGGTCGCCGATCTGGTCGCGCAACGGCTCTGGGTCTCGCTGCCGCTCGCGCTCTTCGCCCTGACACTGTCCACGCTCATCGCGTTTCCGGTCGGGCTGATCGCGGCCGCACGGCGGGGGAGCGCCACGGATTACGGGATCATGGGGGCGACGCAGTTCGGCATCGCGGTGCCCAATTTCTGGTTCGCGATGCTGCTCGTGCTCGTCTTTGCGGTGAACCTGCGCTGGTTCTCGGCGGGCGGCTTTCCCGGCTGGGCCGACCCCGGCGCGGCGCTCAAGGCGCTCACGCTGCCCGCGGTCGCGCTCGCCCTGCCCCAGGCCTCGATCCTGGCGCGCGTCATGCGCTCGGCGCTGATCGAGACGCTGGGGCAGGATTACATCCGCACCGCGCGAGCCAAGGGGCTCTCGCGCCGGCAGGCGACCACCCGGCATGCGCTCCGCAATGCGCTGATCCCGGTGCTCACCATCATCGGGCTGCAGTTTTCCTTCCTGCTCGCGGGCGCGATCATCATCGAGAACGTCTTTTACCTGCCCGGGCTTGGGCGGCTCATCTTCCAGGCGATCACCCAGCGCGACTTGATCGTGGTGGAAAGCCTCGTCATGCTGCTGGTTTTTGCCGTGATCCTCGTCACCTTCCTGGTCGACATCGCCTATGCCGCGGTCGATCCCCGGCTGAGGCGGCAGGTATGAAGCGGTGGCCATGAAAAGGTGGGGGGTGCAGCTCTGGGTCGGCGCGGCCCTGACGGCGGTGTTTCTCGCCGCGGCGCTCGTGAGTTTCATCTGGACCCCGCATAACGTGACCGCGCTGGTCATCGCCGACAAGCTCAAGCCCGCGAGCGCCGAATACCTGCTCGGCACCGACCATTTCGGCCGCGACATCCTGTCGATGCTGATGGTCGGCGCGCGGACCTCGATTGCGGTGGCGCTGGTGGCGGTGGGGATCGGCATGGCGCTCGGCGTGCCGCTCGGACTGCTCGCCGCCGCGACCCGGGGGAGCCTGGTCGACGAGGTGGTGATGCGCGGCAACGACCTCATTTTCGCCTTCCCCTCGCTGGTGATCGCGATCCTGATCACCGCCGTGTTCGGGCCCTCGGCGCTGAACGCCATCCTCGCCATCGGCATCTTCAACATCCCCGTCTTCGCCCGCGTCACCCGAGGGGGCGCGCTGAGCCTGTGGACGCTCGACTGGATCCTGGCCGCGCGGGTCGCGGGCAAGGGGCGGGTGCGGATTTCGGCCGAGCATATCCTGCCCAACATCCTCAACCTGCTGATCGTGCAGGGAACGATCCAGTTTTCGCTCGGCATCCTCGCCGAGGCGGCGCTGTCCTATGTCGGGCTGGGGGCACAGCCGCCGACGCCGTCCTGGGGCCGGATGCTCGCCGATGCCCAGACGATGATCTACACCAACCCGTCGCTGGCCGTGCTGCCGGGCCTCGCCATCGTCGCGATGGTGCTGGGGCTCAACCTGATGGGCGACGGGCTGCGCGATCTTCTCGACCCGCGGGTGCGGAGGGCGCGCGGATGATCCGGCTCGAGGACTTGTCGCTCGACATCCACGGGACGCCGATCCTGCGCGAGGTCTCGCTCGACATCGCGCCGGGCCAAGTGACCGGGCTGGTGGGCGAAAGCGGTTCGGGCAAGTCGATGACCGCGCTTGCGATCATGGGGCTCCTGCCGCGCGGCAGCACCGTCTCGGGCCATGCCTGGCTGGAAGAAGGCGACGTGCTGGCGAAGTCGGAGCGCGAGATGTGTCGTTTGCGCGGCAACCGGGTGGGGATGATCTTTCAGGAGCCGATGANNTGACGGCGCTCAACCCGGTCAAGACCATCGGCGACCAGGTGGCGGAAACGCTGGTGATCCATGGGAAAGCGTCGCGTCGGGAGGCTCTGGACGTGGCCCGCGCCCGGCTCGCCCGCGTCGGGTTGCCGGAAGACCGCTTCCCGCTCTCGCGCTACCCGCATGAGCTCTCGGGCGGCCAGCGCCAGCGGGTCTGCATCGCCATGGCGGTGGCGCTGAACCCGGAGCTGCTCATCGCCGACGAGCCGACCACCGCACTCGATGTGACCACCCAGGCGCAGATCCTCGATCTGCTCAAGGGGCTGGTCGAGGAGGAGGGCATGAGCCTCTTGCTCATCACCCACGATCTCGCCGTGGTCGCCGGGATGGCCCAACACGTGGCGGTGATGCAGGAGGGGCGGATCGTCGAACAGGGGCCGACGGAACGGCTGTTCCGGGCGATGCAGCATCCCTATACGAGGGCGCTGTTCGCCGCCTCCTCGCATCAGCCCGCGCGGGAGACGCAGACCGAGGCCGTCCCGCTCCTGGAGGTCGAGGACGCGGTGCGAACCTACCGGACGCAACGGGTCGGCCTCTTTGGCCGGACGGGCACGTTCCGCGCGGTCGATGGGGTGAGCTTGCGGATCGACCGGGGCGAGAGCCTGGGGTTGGTGGGCGAATCGGGTTGCGGCAAGTCCACCCTCACCCGAGCGATCCTCGGGCTCGACGCGCTGCAGGGCGGGCGGGTGCGCCTCGGCGGACAGGCGATCCATGCCGGCCCGCATCTCGATCCCGGGATCCGGCGGCGGATGCAGGTGGTGTTCCAGGACCCCTACGGCAGTTTCAACCCGCGCTGGAGGGTCGATCACCTGGTGGCCGAACCTTTCCACCTGATGCAACCGCGGCCGTCCGACACCCGCGCGCGCGTGGCCGCCGCGCTTGCCGATGTCGGGCTCGGGCCGGAGGCGATGGACCGCTATATCCACGAGTTTTCCGGCGGTCAGCGCCAGCGCATCGCCATCGCCCGCGCGCTCATCACCAACCCCGACCTCATCGTGCTCGACGAGGCGGTCTCGGCGCTCGACGTGCGGGTGCGCGCCCAGATCCTCGATCTGCTCGCGTCGCTGCAGGCCGAACACGGGCTCGCCTATCTGTTCATCAGCCACGACCTCTCCGTGGTGCGCGCCATCACCGACCGGGTGCTGGTGATGCAGGCGGGCCGGATCGTCGAACAGGGGCCGACCGAGCGGGTCTTTGCCCAGCCCGACCACCCCTATACACGGTCGCTCCTCGAAGCGACCCCGCGTATACCCGCCGCATGGCAAGGAGGCCCCGATGCTTGACAACCTCTGGTACGACCAGACGAAAATCTACGTGAACGGCGAATGGACCTGGCCGGTCAACTACCGCCAGCTGCCGCTCGAAGACCCCTCGACCGGCACCCAGATCGGCACCATCGCCCGCGGCGAAGCCATCGACATCGACGCCGCCGTCGACGCCGCAAGGGGTGCGCTTGAGGGCGGCTGGGGCCGGATGACCGCCGTCGAGCGCGGCCGGATCCTCACCCGCATCGGCAAACTCGTGGAGACCCGGATCGAGGACCTGGCGCTGATCGAGGCGACCGACGTGGGCAAGCCGCTGACGCAGGCCCGCAACGACGCCATCGCGCTTGCCCGCTATATGGAGTTCTACGGCGGGGCCGCCGACAAGGTGATGGGCCAGACCATCCCCTATCTCGACGGCTACACCGTCTACACGTTGCGCGAACCGCACGGGGTGACAGGGCATATCATCCCCTGGAATTACCCGATGCAGATCATCGGCCGCTCGGTCGGCGCGGCGCTCGCCATGGGCAATGCCTGCGTCTTGAAACCGGCGGAAGAGGCCTGCCTGACCGCGCTCGCCTTCGCCGCCCTCGCCGAAGAGGCGGGCCTGCCGCCGGGCGCGCTCAACGTGGTGCCGGGGCTCGGCGACGAGGCCGGCGCGCCGCTCGCCGAGCATCCGGGCGTCAATCACCTCTCCTTCACCGGCTCGGTGCCCGTGGGGCGGCTGGTGCAGAAGGCGGCGGCGGAAAACGTGGTGCCGGTGACGCTGGAGCTGGGCGGCAAATCACCCCAGGTGGTCTTCGACGACGCCGATCTCGACGCGGCGCTGCCCTTCCTCGTCGGCGCCTGTATCCAGAACGCAGGCCAGACCTGCTCGGCGGCATCGCGCGTGCTGATCCAGCGCGGGGTCTACGACGCCCTCATCGCGCGGATGGCGGACAGCTACAACGGCATGATGTCGGCGCCTGCGCTTCGCGATGCGAACCTCGGGCCGCTGATCTCGGCGAAACAGAAGGCGATTGTCGAAAGCTACCTCGCCAAGGGCGCGGATCTGCGCATCGCGGGGCAAGGCAGCGTGGTGGAAGACGCGCCGGAAGACGGGCATTACCTGCCCGCCACGCTGTTCGCCGACGTGCCGCCCGGCCACCCGCTGTCGCGGGAAGAGATCTTCGGCCCCGTCCAGGTGGCGATCCCCTTCGACACCGAGGACGAGGCGGTCGCCATCGCCAACGGCACCGGCTTCGGGCTGGTCGCCAGCGTCTGGACGGAAAACGGTGCGCGGCAGATGCGGATGGCGAAACGGCTGCGCGCGGGCCAGGTCTTCGTCAACAATTACGGCGCCGGCGGCGGGGTGGAACTGCCCTTCGGCGGCACCGGGCTTTCGGGCCACGGCCGAGAGAAAGGCTTCGAGGCGCTCTACGGGTTTTCCGCGCTCAAGACGGTGGCGACGAAATACGGCTGAGCGGCGCCGCCCCGCACGGGCTCCGCTCCGGCGGTGCTGTGACAGGGATCCGGGGGCACCGCCGCCCCCGCCCCCCTTTTTCTTGGTCCAAATA
>JAGRMP010000680.1 GCA_020441225.1 Maritimibacter sp.
CGACGAGATCGACCGCATCGTCGCCACCAACCCGAAACAGCGCTTCGCCCTCTCACCCGACGGGACCCGGATCCGCGCGCGCCAGGGCCATTCCCTCGCCGTCGACCTCGGCCTCGCCCCGGTCACGCCGCCACAATGGCTCTACCACGGCACCGCACGGAACGACCTCGACGCCATCCGCGCCGAGGGGCTGAAACCCGGCGCGCGCCAACATGTCCATCTCTCGCCCGATCCTGAGATCGCACACGCCGTGGGGGCGCGGCACGGGGCGCCGGTCGTTCTCATCGTGGCGGCGGGCGCCTTGGCCGCCGCCGGGCATCTGTTCTACCTGTCCGAGAACGGCGTCTGGCTCACCGACCGCGTCCCGCCCGGGTATGTCACCGCACCGGAGACCTGAGCGCCCTTAGCCCAGGATCTCGTCCAGCGTCGCCTCAACCAGCGCCAGCATCTCGGGCGTCGAGAACCGGTGATCGGCGTGTTTGACCAGTGTCAGCCGCACGTCCGGCCCCTCGATATGGTCGAGCAGGGTCAGCGCCACCGCCCGCTCCACATCGGCATCCGCCGTCCCCTGCAGAAGCCGCACCGGCACGTCGAGCCGGAGCGGCGACCGCAACACCAGGTTCTCGCGCCCGTCTTCGATCAGCCGCCTTGTGATCGGATAGGGCGCGCCATAGTCGGACGGCAGATCCACCCGGCCCGTCTCCATGAGCTGCGCCCGCTCGACGTCGGAGAAATCCCGCCACATGCTGTCCTCGGTGAAATCCGGCGCCGCCGCGATCCCGACGAACCCGGCCAGCCGCGACGGCATCTCGCGCGCGATCAGCGCCGCGATCCAGCCCCCCATCGACGAGCCGACCAGCACCTGCGGCCCCTCGGTCACCCAGCCGATCAGTGCCTGCGCATCCTCGGCCCAGTCGCCGATACAGCCGTCGATGAAGGCGCCCGAGCTCTGCCCGTGGCCGGAATAGTCGAACCGCAAAAACGCCTGGCCGCGCTTGCGCGCCCAGTCTTCGAGCGCCAGCGCCTTGGTCCCCTCCATGTCGGACATGAAACCGCCCAGGAA
Organism: Maritimibacter sp.; assembly: GCA_020441225.1. Next base: position 1,064 of record JAGRMP010000680.1, read on the forward strand.
CACCACGCCCGGCCCCTCGCCCGGGGTCTGGTGATAGGCGATGCGCCGCCCCTCGGGGGTTTCGAAAAAGCTCGGGTCGGTCATGGCGGGCTCCTTGTGTCGGCACCGATCCTGCCGCAAGCGCGCCGGGGGTGAAACCCTCAATCCGGCGTGCTGGTTTCACCCGTCTTCCGCTTCCTCGAGCCCCAGCGCCACCCCCGCGCCAATCACCGCCAGGCCCGCGAAGCCGGCGAGCGCCGCCGCCGGGCCGATGAAGGAGAGCGCGCCGCCGAACAGCCCCGCCACCAGCAACAGCGCGCCGATCGCGGTGTTCGATGCCGCCGCGTAGCCCGCGCGCGCATCCTCGGGCGCGATATCGACCAGGTAGGTCGAGCGGCCGCCCCGCACCCCGTGATGCGCCACCATCAGCACGAAGAGCGCCCCCGGCAGGCCGTAAGCGGGCGCAAGGCCGAGGCCCGCCACGGCGACGGCCAGCGCCATGGCCGCCGCGCCGATCACCCCCGCCGTCCCCAGCACCAGCCGCGAGGAGCGGTCGGCAAAGCGCCCCCAGATCCACGACGAGACAAAGGCCGCCGCCGCCGAGGCAATCACCAGCGCCCCGAGCCGGTTCAGCGCGCCGCCCTCCGCGTCGCCGGTGAGCAGCACGATATAGGGCGGCGACAGCGCCGTGGCGGTGAGAAAGCCGCGGGCGACGACGAAGCGGGTGAAGTTCGGATCTTCGCGGAAATACCGAAACAGCGCGAGCCCGGACGCGGTATCGCCCGGTTCGCTCGGCATTTCGCGTAGGGTCGAAAACACAACCGCCCCCGCGATGAACAAAAGCGCCGCCAACCCGACCGCGCCCGCAAGCGCCCCGGTGCCTTCGATCCGCCCGGTCACCAGGAGCCCGGCGAAGACCACCACGCCCGCCGACGCGACCGAGCCCGCAAATCCCGTCACCGCCCCGCGCCGGCTCTGGCCGATGGTCTTGCCCAGCACCTCCTTGTAGGACACGCTCGCCGCCGCCCGCGCCACCGCGAAAAGCGCAAGCGCCGCGACGAAGACCCAACCGGCCGCCGCGCCGTCGAGCGTGAGCGCGGCGAGCGCGATGGCCCCCGCCGCGAGCCCTTCCACGAAAGATCCCGCCGCCCACATCCAGCGCCGCGCCCGCATCTTGTCGAGAAGCCCGGCGAGGAAGACCTGCGGCAGCAGCGCCCCCGCCTCGCGGATCGGCACCAGCGCCGAGACGAAACCCGCCGGCACCCCCAGCGCGTTCAGAAGCCAGGCCAGCACCAGCTTGGGGTCGAGGAGCCCGTCGGCAAGCTTGGTCATCGACAGCGCCGCGATGTGGCGCAGCCCGTTCGCCGCCTCGTGCGCCTGTTCCGGCGGCCCGGCGATCCTGGCAAACAGCGCCTGTATCACGATCTCGTCCCTTCCATCGTCCTGCCCAACCTGCGCGGCGTTGCCGCGAAGGCGCAACGCACGAGCCCGCCGCGCGGTTCCGGTTGACTTCGCCGCCGCCCGGGGGCACACCGCCGCCACACCATACCCGCAACCGGGCGTTCCGTGGGCGCCAAACCGACGAGGAGACAGCCGACATGGCCCAGATTTCCCTGACATTCCCCGATGGTAACCGACAAGCATTCGAGGCCGGCGTCACGCCCGCCGAGATCGCCGAGGGCATTTCCAGCTCGCTCGCCAAGAAGGCGATCTCCGCCAGCGTGAACGGCAGGCATTACGACCTGCAATGGCCGATCACCGAGGATGCCGAGATCGCCATCCACACGATGAAGGACGAGGCCCAGGCGCTGGAGCTCGTGCGCCACGACGCCGCCCATATCATGGCCCGCGCGGTGCAGGAGCTCTGGCCCGGCGTCAAGGTCACCATCGGCCCGG
>JAGRMP010000132.1 GCA_020441225.1 Maritimibacter sp.
TCATCAAGGCCTGCGCCCTGGCGCTCCAGGCCGTGCCCGACGCCAACGCCGTCTGGGCCGGGGACCGCACCCTCAAGCTGAAGCCCTCGGACGTGGCCGTTGCCGTCGCCATCGAGGGCGGGCTGTTCACGCCGGTGCTGAAGGATGCCGAGAACAAGTCGATCTCGGCGCTTTCAGCCGAGATGAAAGACCTTGCCACCCGCGCCCGCGACCGCAAGCTGGCGCCGCACGAATACCAGGGCGGCAGCTTCGCGATCTCGAACCTCGGGATGTTCGGCATCGACAACTTCGACGCCGTCATCAACCCGCCGCATGGCGCGATCCTCGCCGTCGGGGCCGGGGTGAAGAAACCGGTCGTCGGCAAGGACGGGATCGAGGTGGCGACGGTCATGTCGGTGACGCTGAGCGTCGATCACCGGGTCATCGACGGGGCGCTTGGCGCGCAGCTGTTGCAGGCGATTGTCGACAACCTCGAGAACCCCGTGGCGATGCTGGCATAGACCCCGTCCCGGCTGCCCGGAGCCGATCCGGGCAGCAGTTGATCTGGCGCAAGGCCGACCGCCGTTCCGGCGGCTAGGCATTCCCGTGCAACAGCCAAGGGAATGCCAGATGGACTGGAAAGCCGAACTCTCCGACGCAAGCCAATCGCTCGCGGCCTATCGCCGTGCATCGCCGGAAGGCGCCGGCGGTTTCACCGCCATGCACAAGGCCGCGATGGGTCCGGGCGCGCTGAGCGTCAAGGACAAGGAACTGATGTGCATCGCCATCGGTATCATCCGCCAGTGCAACGACTGCATCGGCTTCCACGTCAAGGCCGCGATCGCCGCAGGGGCGACCCGCGAGGAGATCACCGAAACGGTGACGGTCACGATGTACATGGGCGGCGGCCCCGCCTACATGTACGGGGCCAAGGCGCTGGCGGCCTTCGATCAACTGTCGGGCTGAGCCGTCACTCGCAGTCGGTGCAGCCCTTGAGCCGGTGATCCATCACCACCGAGGGCTGCGCGCAGCCGGCCTCGCCCACGATCTTGGCCGGCACGCCTGCAACCGTCTTGCAGGGCGGCACCTCGTGCAGCACGACCGACCCGGCCGCGATGCGCGAGCAATGGCCGATGCGGATGTTGCCCAGCACCTTGGCCCCGGCCCCGATCAGAACGCCATCGCCGATCTTGGGGTGCCGGTCCTCGTCTTCCTTGCCGGTCCCGCCCAGTGTCACCGAATGCAGCATCGACACGTTGTCGCCCACCACCGCCGTCTCGCCGATGACGATGGAGTGCGCGTGGTCGATCATGATGCCCTTGCCGATCTTCGCGTTGGGATGGATGTCCACCCCGAAGATCTCGGAAATGCGCATCTGGAAGAAGTAGGCGAGGTCATGCTGGTCATTGGTCCAGAGCCAGTGGCCGATCCGGTAGGATTGCACGGCCAGGTAGCCCTTGAAGTAGAGGATCGGCTGCAACAGCCGGTGGCAGGCGGGGTCGCGTTCGAACACCGCGACCAGGTCGGCGCGGGCGGATTCGACGATCTCGGGGGCCCGCGAATAAGCCTCGTCCGCGATCTCGCGCAGGATCGCCATCGACATCTCGTTCGAGGCGAGCTTGGCGGCGATACGGTAGGACAGCGCCTTGTCCAGCGACTTGTGGTGCAGAATGCAGGCGTGAACCAGGCCGCCCATCAGCGGTTCCTTCCGGACGGCCTCTTGCGCCTCGGCGGTGATGCGGCTCCAGACCGGATCGACCGGGGTGATCTTGGTGCGGGTTTCGACCATGGCGTGTCATCCTCTGCTTTCGCCCAGACTACGCATTTAGGTCATCCGCTGACAAACGCAAAGGCGTGATCGGTATCATTTGTGAACGGAATGGGTCACGCTCCACCGGCGCAGGCATCGCAGGACCATCTCGAAACAGCGGGAGTAGTCGGGGTCGCCGAAATCCGGCTCCACGGCAAGTGTCCGTTTCCTGGCCACCGCCATCAACGTGCCGTTGCCGAATTGCGGGTGAATGCGCCCGGTTTCCCGCAGGTGCCGGTCGGCTGCTTCGGCCTCGGTGAACAACGTCCGGATCAGTGCCGGACGCGCCGCGGGCGCCACCGCCAGCAAGGCGCGGGCTGCGCTGCTGGCGTCGCCGTGATGGACGGGGCGCACGCGTTCACACCGGATAGGCAATCGCCCGGAACGGCCCGGCCCCGTAGCGGGCCGAGACCTGCGCCACCTCGATCACATCCCCCGCCATCGCGCCGTCGGCCGCCTGCGCCGCCGCCGCATAGGTCCACTGGGGGGCCGTCGTGCTCGCCTCGCGCAGGATCGCGTTGCCGCGCCGCACCCGCACCTGGTACTGCTCGGTCTCTTCGCCCAGCGGCACCTCGGGCAAGTCCCAGCTGTCGCCGTCGATCCGGGTCCGCCGGACCCAGGTCAGGCCAAGTTCGCTGCCCGCCGCCCCGCTCAGCCGGAGATGCGCCGGAGCATAGGGCCGCAACCCGTTGCCATCGAAGGCCGCCACCCGATGCCGGTAGGATGGATCGTCCACCCCGCGCCGCGCCGCCCCGATCCGGTAGTGGCGCGCGATACGCCGCTCGCCGCTCGCCAGGTCGATCTGCCTGGGCGTCCCGTCCAGCAACACGAACCACGATCCGGCGGGCCAGCTGGCCGGCATCAGACCGTCGCTGCCAAGCTGGCCGCGCAGCCGTCCGGTGAGCCACCAGGTTTCCGGTCCGATGAGCGTGGCGTCGCGGAACTGGAACAGTTCCCAGTTGCCCGGGGTGCCGTCGCCGATGGCCGCGACATTGGCGCCGTTCAGCACCGCCTCGGCGGACCGCGATTCCAGGGCGCCGGACAGCAGCCGCACCTGAAGCGCCGGTCCCTCGTCCCACAGACCCGCCCGCGCGGCGCCCAGCGCCGTTTCCGTCAATCCGACGACCGAGCGGCGGTCGATCAGCGTGTTGAAGGCATAGTTGTCGTCGGAGGCCGAGGCATAGACCGCCACCGCGCCCGGCCAGGGCTGCGCCGTCACCGCAAGGTGCGGCGCGTAGGGCACCTCGTCGCCGCGCATCAGGGGCAGGTCCAGGAACAGCGGCAGCACCGGTACGGGGGCGGCAAAGGCCGTGCCCCCGGGCAGGTCGTCGGCGATGTCGGAGGGCTGATAGGCCGCAGGCTCGATCCGCACGGCCTCGGCCAGTTGCAATTCCGCCTGCTCGATCCGGTCGATCCGGTAGCTGGCCAGCGGGTCGTCCTCCAGCCGCACCACGTCGCCCGCCCCGAGGTGAAGCAGCGAGGGGGGCAAGGCAAAGCGCGCGGTGTCGCGCGACACCCGCGCCTCGGTCAGCCAGCGTTCGGCGACTTGCCGCCCTTCGGCCCGCGTCAGCGCCATCGCCAGCTCCTTGGAGGCCACCGCATGGCTCGCCTCGTCCGCCAGCACCGCTTCCTCGGCGGCGATGCCGTGATCCGATCCGCTTTCGACAAACCGCACCCGCACACGGCCCGTGGTCTCGGCCTCGGCCCCGCGCGTGCGCTCGACCAGCCCGCCGATCTCGCCGCTTTCGGCCAGCTTTTCTGCGGGGATCGTCTCGGGCGCGCGGCCGTCGCGCATGCGGAAGGCAAGAACCCCGTCGCGCTCCACCGCGTCGAAGCCGTGCCGCAACATCAAGGGCTGCAAGGCCGCCCGGCCGCTGCCGACCTCGTCTACCAGGTAGCCCCTTACGATGCCGTCCAGGGCCGAGGTATCGATCGCCGACAGGTCCGACCGCGCGCAGACCTCCTCGACCACCGAAGCCAGCGTCCGCGTGCCCGCCCGCCCGTTCAGCCAATGGCCCAGCCGGTGGTTGTCGCCGTCGCTCCAAAGCCCGCGGTTGTTCGGGAAGGCCGGATAGGGCCGCGCGTCCCAGGCCCAGACATAGGCGTTGTCGAGGTCGATCATCGGCCCCGCGTAGAGGTCCGAGACCGGGTTGTTGTCGGCCCAGTAACCCAGCACCGCCCGCAGATACTGCCGCTGGATCAAGTCGTCGGGCCGTCCGTTCGAGAACTTCGGCAGGCGCGATTCCGAGGACTTCGGGTCGATGAACTTGTTCGGCTCGTTGGTGCCCTTGTCCACCGAAGGGATGCCGAACTCGGTGAACCAGATCGGTTTCGATTGTGGCGTCCACGCCGTCGGCGATCCGCTTTCGACGCCGCCCGGCCGGTCGAAGTGCTGGTTGAGCCACCAGCTGCGGACATCCTTGGCGCGGTAGACCCACGGCTTGCCATAGGCGCCGTCGGCGATCGCCGAACGGTCCTGCACGTCGCGCGCGTTGGCGTCGGCATAATACCAGTCGTAGTCCTCGCCGCCTTCGACATTGCCGCGGAGATAATCGAGATCGTAGATCGAGGCCGCGCCGGCGAGCGCGTCGAGATGGGCATTGCCGTCGCGCCAGTCGGAGAGCGGCACATAGAGATCGACGCCGACGAAATCGACGTTGCCGTCCGCCCAGAGCGGATCGAGGTGAAAGAACACGTCGCCCGAGCCGTCACCCGGCTGGTGACCGAAATACTC
>JAGRMP010000693.1 GCA_020441225.1 Maritimibacter sp.
CGAGCAGCCACAATCTCATCGGCGTCGGACATAGCACGATGGGATTTACGAATGATCCGTTGGTTGACGGCAATCTAGTTGGCACTCTCGGCAGCAAGATCGATCCGCTGCTGGCGCCGCTGGGCGACTATGGCGGCGTCACGGCAACCCATGCGGTCTTGCCCGACAGTCTCGCTCGGGACACAGGAAGCAACGACGTAATCGCAACATTCGGACTCGACGGCGATCAACGGGGCGATTCTACGACGTTGGCCCAGCGCCTCGTCGGCGAGGCGGCTGATATCGGCGCGTTTGAGTACGGCGCCGTCGTGATCGACGTCACTGCACCTGAGGAGGTGACCAACCCGTCCGCCGGCGCCGGTTTCCAGGTCTACGCAAATCCTGGCGACGAACAAAGCTCGCCCTGGATCGCCACGAACGCCAAAGGGCAGTCGGTAATCGTGTGGAACGGGGACGGGCCGGAGGGCGCCGGCGTCTACGTGCAGCTGATTAGCGCCAACGGCGGCGTCAGCGTGCCTCGGCTGGCAGACCTGGGGCAAACCAGCCTGACGCCTAGTCATCTGCAATCTGCTATCGATGAACAGGGTAATTACGCCATCATTTGGCGGGGTTCTGGGGGAGGTTCGTCAGACATCTATATGCGCCGCTATCGCCCCGACGGCGCCCCAGTTGATGCACTCCCCCTGAACGTCAGCCTGGGGACCGACAAAGGCTCCGGCGCCGCGTCAGTTGTTAGCAACGCCGGCGGGCGTCTCTTGGTCACTTGGCTAAATCAGGCAGGCGACCTCATGTTTAGGCGATACGCGATGAGCGGACTGTCGCTTGACGGGGCGCCACGCGTCGGCGTTGCCAACAACGCCTACGGCGGCTCCGTCACGCTGAATACCTCGCGGCGATACGCGGCCATCGCCAGTGACGGTGAGTTCTATCTTATGTGGGGCCTGTCGACCGCAAGACTTTACGTGCAAAAGTTCTCGGCGAGCGGCGGCGCCATGGGGCCGGCGACGGAAGTGGCCGCGTGGGACGACTACGAATATGTCACAGACGTCGATCCCGCCCATGTGTCATCCGCCAGAATCTACGGTCACGACATTGTCGTCGATAGTGAAGGGAATCCAATCGTCTCTTGGGACCACAAATTCGAATTGGATACGGTATCCGAACCGGGCATGACCATCACGGAGGACTCGACGGACCGACTAGCGTTTCGGCAATGGAACCCGGATGCAGGCTTGACCACGCCGGTTATTGTCAATGACGGTTACGATTTCTCCGCGTATACCGACGTCGACGGCGATCGGATTAGCTCGCTCAACCTCAACAATCCGGGGCTTGCGGTTGACGCGTTCGGGCAGATTGGCGTCGCTTGGGAGCAGCAGTACATTGATGTCAACGTCGTGGAATACGAGGGCGACGACACGGGGCAAGGCACGTGGCGCGACATTGTCGTACGCTGGTTTGACGGCGATTCGCCAATTGGCGCAGCAACCGCTAGCCGTTTTGGCACGGTTGCGACCGATGCCTTCGCGCCATCTCTGGCGGTTGATGCGACCGGAAGATTCTTACTGGCAGGAGTTGCCGAGAACAGCGTCCACGTCCAGCGCTACGCCCTGCCCCAGCCAATCCTGCTAGATGCCGAGGGCGTGCTGCGCGTCGATGACGCTAGCGGTCGATTCAGCGACATTGTCATCGGCGCCCAATTTAGCGGCGCCGACTCCTTCGTTGCTTTCAACGGCGTGCTGACTGGAATTCGCGCCGCCGACGTGGCCGGTATTCAAATTACGGCCGGTCCAAACGACAACCGTATCGATTTGAGTCGCGTCACGACGACCACGTTCCCTGGCCTGGCGATCAATTCGATCCTGGTTCTTGCCGGTGCGGGCGATGACGTGGTCTTTGGTTCGCAGCTTGTCGACGTCATCAACGGCGAGGCGGGCGATGACCGCATCTTCGGCAACGATGGCGCCGATCAACTCCTCGGCGAAGACGGCAACGACACGCTGTCAGGCCTGGAGGGCGGCGATACGATCTACGGCGGCGCCGGCGACGA
>JAGRMP010000681.1 GCA_020441225.1 Maritimibacter sp.
CCCGAGATGCGGGCCCGGGTGACCGAACGGGTCCAGGCCACGGCAAAACGGCTGGAGGCCGCGGTGGAGCCGGTGATCACCTGGATCGGGTTTCAGGCCGACGGTCATGTCTTCGAGCCGGGCTCCGAGGCCGAGGCGACACTCGCGCGGGTCCACAAATCCGTCCACGGCACCGAGCTCGAGACGTTCAGCCAGACGGCGACGTCGGATACCCGGCAATACGACCTTTATTACGACATTCCCACACTCTGCTACGGCGGCCGGGGCGAAGGGGCGCATTCGCCGCTGGAGCGCACCGACCTCGCCTCGATGCGGGAAACCACCAAGATCATCGCTCTGTTCATAGCCGAATGGTGCGGTCTGAGAGCTATTGACGAGGAGCACTGAACCATGACCATCACCATCACCCGTTTCGAGCCCGGCCCGCGGATGAGCCAGGCCGTCGCTCATGGCGACCGGATCTATCTCGCCGGCATGGTTGGCACCGAAGGCGCCGACATCACCGAGCAGGCGAAGACCGCCCTTGCCGAAGTGGACCGCGTGCTGGCGGCGATGGGATCAGGCAAATCGAGCGTCCTCAAGGTCGTCGTCTGGCTCGCGGACATGGCCGATTTCGCCGCGATGAACGCGGTCTACGATACCTGGATCGACCCGGAAAACCCGCCCGTACGCGCCTGCGGTGAATCCCGCCTCGCAACGCCGGGCTACAAGGTCGAGTTCATCGTGACGGCGGCAAAAACGACCTGACGCCCCTCCGTGTGCCGATAAATTCCTTACTAACATCACCCTTGAAAACTAACACTATCAATGTTATATTTTCAAGCTGTGTTGGTCTTGGATCAGAAATCCTCCCGGGACCTCCTCAAGGATGCGCAGTCCCACCTGCGTGCAACGCTTCAAGTGCCCGCCAGCCTGACCGCCTGGGGGAGCGAGAAAGGACTGCCGCTCTTTCTTGCCAACGGGTTCGAGTACCGACAAACGGAGCTCTTCGGGCACGCGATCTTGCTCGTCGTCCCGAAGCCTGAGAACGCCAACACTCCTGCTGGTCTCTCCAAACAGCTCGGGGCCCTCCAGCGCCACTTCGACGGCATCCTCGTATTGGTCCTGGACCACCTTTCCGCCTATCAGCGCAGCCGCCTCATCGCCGAGTCCGCGGCCTTCATTGTCCCCGGCAATCAGCTGTTCATCCCGCAGCTTGCCATGGACCTCCGCGAGCACTTTCGGCGAAAACGCGATTTCGCCGGGGACCAGCTCTCGCCGGTGTCCCAGGCGCTCTTGCTGCGGCATCTCAACCTCAGGACCGTCGAAGACGCCCGGCCGAGCGATCTCGTGGAAACCATGCGATACTCGGCAATGTCGATCGGCCGCGCCTTCGAAGAGCTGGAGGCCAGCGGGCTGTGCCGGGTGGAACCGCGCGGGCGCAGCAAGCACATCCTGTTCCCCGAAGCTCCACGAGACTTGTTCGATGCCGCGGCGCCAAGACTGCGCTTGCTGGGGTCTGTTCCGGCTGGGGGCAGGATCGTATCATAAGGGGTCTTTGCGGTGACGTTTGACGATCTCGTTGACGGTGTTCTTCGATATTCCGAGGTCGCGGGCGATCCAGCGGTATGACCGCCCCTCGGCGACAAGTTCCATGACCTTGGGAGCCAGACGATCTGACTTTGGTCTTTGACCGGGCTGACGGCCGAGTTTTTTTCCGCGAGCACGAGCGGCGGCCAGGCCGGATTTCACGCGCTCGCTGAGCAGGTCGCGTTCAAACTGGGCGATCCCGGCGAGCATGGTGGCCATCATTCGGCC
>JAGRMP010000133.1:0-193 GCA_020441225.1 Maritimibacter sp.
ACCATCGCCGCCTTCATCGGCGAACCGGCGCTCGGCACCGGCGGGCTCGTACCGCCGCCCGCAGGCTACTGGGCCGCGATCCAGGAGGTGCTGGACCGGCACGACATCCTGCTCATTGCCGACGAGGTGGTGACCGGGTTCGGCCGGCTCGGCAGCATGTTCGGCTCGACCCATTACGGGATCAAGCCCGACC
>JAGRMP010000133.1:210-15184 GCA_020441225.1 Maritimibacter sp.
CGGCCTATGCGCCGCTGTCGGGCTCCATCGTGTCGGACAGGATGTGGAAAGTGCTCGAACAGGGCACCGACGAGAACGGCCCGATCGGCCATGGCTGGACCTATTCGGCCCATCCCATCGGGGCCGCGGCGGGGGTGGCCAACCTCAAGCTGATCGACAAGCTCGACCTGGTGACCGCCGCGGGCGAGACCGGGGCCTATTTCAAGGCGGCGCTGACCGAGGCGGTCGGCGACCATGCCAACGTCGGCGAGGTGCGCGGCGAGGGCCTGCTCTGCGCGGTCGAATTCGTCGAAGAACGCGACGGGCGGCAATACTTCGACCCGAGCCGGACCGTGGGCGCGAAGCTCGCGGCGGCGCTGCTCGGCCGCGGCGTGATCGCGCGGGCGATGCCGCAGGGCGACATCCTCGGCTTCGCTCCGCCGTTCTGCCTGACCCGCGCCGAGGCCGACGAGATCGCCGACAAGCTCAAGGCCTCGGTCGCAGAGGTGCTGGGCTAAGCCCGGACCGCGGGCGGCGGGGCTGCCGATCCGGCGGCCCCCTGCCTGGCCCCGCGCCGAACGGCGGGGCTTTACTCGCAGCGGATCTCGTAAAGCCGATCGATGCCCGTCATGCCGTCGACCTCGAGCGCGACGAGGCGGTCGGCGGTCAGTCCGGCATCTCTGGCCGCGCCCACGCCGATGACGAGGCGAACCCCCCGGTCACAGGCCGCCGCGAACAGCGCCGGATCGATCGGCTTGCGCCCGATCGACGCAGGCGGAAGCGCCAGCAGACGATCGGGCTGCCCGATCGCACTGGCGAAATGCTCGGGTGCGCCGTAGAAGATCACCGGGCCGGGAATGTCCTCGACCGCCCGCGCGCGCGCCTCATTGCGGAACCTGACGACCTGGGAGGTCTGAAGATCGCTGATGGCAAAGTGGAGCCCGAGCCCCAACGCGGCTCCGGACACGACCAGCGTCATCTTCGTGAGCCATTGCGCTTTGTGCAGACCCGCCGCGAGCGCCAGCGCCAGGGTCGCCAGGAAGAGCCAGGTCGAATAGACCTGTTGCACCCGCCATTCCGCCTCGGGCGCGACCCGCCCCACGACCAGGGTCATGGCAACGACGGCCAGGACGCCGTAGCGGACAAGGCTGGACCCGCCACCGTACCGTCCCGCGAGGTCGACCATTGCCCAGGCCGCGAGCGCGCAGAGCCCTGGCAGCAGCGGCAGGAGATAGCGCATGTTGGAGCCGAGCCCGCCGTGCCAGCTCAGAACCAGGAACGGCAGGGCCCAGACCGTCGCGAGCACGAGCACCATGGTCATGGAGCGGCGGACCGGCCCGGTTGCGGCGCCGAGAAAATACCCAAGGAGCCCGAGCCAGGGCAGGCTCTGGAACAGGGCCTTTTTCGGCAGTCCCCAGAAACTGAGCGTGCCGTCAGGCTGGCGGAACACGCCCGGGCGCGGGTCGTTGATCGCGGTGGCGTCAAACAGGATCGCCCAGGTTCCGCGCAGGAGTTTCCACAGGTAGGGCGACTGCGGCGAAAGCAGCAGCAGACCGACCCCGGCCAGCGCCGCCAGGCCGATGGCCATCCGAACCCGTCGGCCCGCGGGCGGCAGGATACGCAGCAGCGCGAGCCCGGCCACGGCAACGAGCATCACCCCGATGGTGCCGATATGGTTGGTGACATCGGTGCCGCCGCCGGCATCGCCGTAGCTCAACGGGTTCCAGGTTCCGAATTTCGCGTGGTTGGTCGCAGCGAGCAGGCCGACCATCGGCACGATCCCGACAGCGCCGCCGGCAAGCACCACGACCGGTCGCGCCGCCCAGAGGATGGTCAGGATCGCAATGCCCGGGACGAGCAGGATCCCGTCGATCCGGAACAGCATCCCGATCCCGATGACGAGCCCCGACAGCACGGCCGGACCAAAGGCAGCGGTCTCGCGCGGCATGGCGCGCAGGAACGACAGGACCGCAAGGGTGGTGCAGAAGACGCTCACTGAATGCGGCCAGTGACCGAAGACATACTCCGCCCAGAAGCTGAAGATCGCCAGCAACGCGGTGGCGAGCAGGCCGACGCTTTTCGAGGCAAAGAGTCTCAGCGCCAGAAAATAGGTCGCGACCAGCGTGCCTATTCCGGACAAAATATTGATGTAAATCAGCGATTTGATGCCGAAAATCGGAAAGATCGCCGCGCCGAGCACGGCCGTGCCGACCGGGTATTGCGGTGCGATCCCGTCGACGGCGGGGCGCAGGAACCAGATCATCAGGTCCTCGGAGCCGAACCGCTCGTAGCCGTTCTCGACCGTGAACCCGCCACTGCGGACAAAACCGTCGAGACCGAAAAAGTAGATGACCTCGTCGATGTTGAAAAACCCCGGCGAGACGAACACGCCCGCGACGACGAGCACCGCCGAAAACACCGCCAGCAGACGTCCGGGCGACGCGAGCCAGGGGCTCATCTGTCGCGATCCCGTTCCAGTTCCGCCCTGAGCAGGCGGCCGCGGATCTCGGCCAGAAGCACCCGGTTGGCCGCGATCAGATCGGCGATCAGCCCACCGACGAAGGTGATCATGCCCGCGGCGATCAGCGCCGACCCGATCACCAGCGACTGGAGTTTCCCGTCGCCCTGGCCGATGGCATAGAAATACATGAACCGCACGAAGGCGAGCACCCCCGGCAGCAACAGGATCGCGGAGAGGATCGAAAAGGTGCGCAGCGGACTGTAGAGCGTGGCGATGCGCAGGATCGTCTTGATCGAGCGCAGCACATATTGCCCGATCGAGCGGAACAGCCGCGATTCCCGGGTCGGGTCGTTGACCTCGACCGGCACCGAGACCACCGGCAGGCCGAGCCGTCCGGCCTGGATGATCGTTTCGAGCGTATAGGTGTAGCGGTTGAAGACGTAGAGCTGCATCGCCGCGTCGCGCGCAATGGCACGAAAGCCGCTCGGCGCGTCGCGGATATCGGTCCGGCTCACCCGGCGCACCACCCAGCTGCCGAGGTGCTGGAGCGCGCGCTTGACGAGCGAGAAATGCGGCACGGTGGCGATCGGGCGGGCGCCGACGACGATCTGCGCCTTTCCCGCGACGATCGGCGCGGTCAGCGCCGGGATACCGTTCGCCCTGTACTGGTTGTCGCCATCGGTGTTGACGATCACGTCTGCCCCGGCCCGCAGCGACGCCTCGAGCCCCTCGGCAAAGGCGGCAGCGAGGCCCCGGTTATGCGACAGCCGGACGATGTGGTCGACGCCGTTCTGGCGGGCGATCTCGACGGTGCGGTCGGTGGAGCCGTCGTCGACGACGAGCCACTCGACGCTGTCGAAGCCGGCCACTTCGCGCGGCAGATCGGCCAGTGTCCCGGCAAGCGTCGCTTCCTCGTTGTAACACGGGATCTGGATAATCAGCTTCATGAGCGCCCTGCACCTTCCTTGGGCCCCGCCCTACCCCGGAACCAAGGCAACAATAAGGCTGGTTTTCGATGATTGTTCAAGGGAATGGCCGAAAGAGCGCATCTTCGCCGGGGCGCCGGTGGCCCGGCGTTGCCCTCCGCCCCCGCGCCTCCGAAACGCACGAACGCCCGGACATCCGCGCGCCCTGTCCGAGAGACCTGTCCGAAAGACCTGTCCGGGAGACCCGACCGAAGGACCCGTCCGTGAGCCCGCGCCTCGCCCGGGCACCGCTGGGCACCCCGGCGTGACACAGCGCCCGCGCGACCCTGGCGAGCCGCCCGCCGGTCCGCGCCGGGCTCCGGGCCGCCGCTTGCAGTCGCCCCGGCACCGGGGTATCCCAGTAATCCTGCGCGCCACCCACGGGGATACGCGCAGACCAGGGCGCCTGCCACGCCAGAGAAGGGACGCTGATGTCCGGACACGACCAGACCATCGCCTGTCCGAAATGCGACACCCTCTACCGGGTCGATGACGCCATCGCCGCCCGCGACACCCGCTGCATCCGCTGCGGCCACCGGCTGACCTACGGCCGCACCGGCGCTATCGTGCGGGTGGTCGGGCTGGCGGCGACATCGGCGATCCTGCTGACGCTGGCGATGTTCCTGCCGTTTCTCAACCTGAGTTCGGGCGGGCGCACGATTTCGGCCTCGCTGGTCGAGGTGGTGGCAGGCTTTGCCCACGGGATCATGGTGCCCCTCGCGCTCGCGGTGCTCGGGTTCATTCTCGTCCTGCCGCTGACCCGGCTGCTGCTCCTGGTCTTCGCGCTCGGCCCGGTCGCCTTTGGCCGCCCCGCCCTGCCCGGCGCCCCCACGGCGCTGCGCTGGGCGTTTTCGCTCAAACCTTGGGCGATGGCCGAGATTTTCATGGTCGGGGTCGCGGTCGCGCTGGTCAAACTCGCGGGCCTCGCCACCATCGGCATGGGCGCCGCCTTCTGGGTGCTCGCCGCGGTGGTGCTGCTCTCGGCCTATCAGGAAACCTTCATGTGCAGGCACACGCTGTGGACCGAACTGAACGCCGCCGGCCAATGAACCGGCCCCTGGCCACCGCGCAGAGCGCGGGACGGGTCGCATGCCGGAGCTGCGGGCTGGTCGCGCCCGCGGGACAGGCGCACTGCGCGCGTTGCGGTGCGGCGCTGGTGAGCCGCGACACGCAATCGCTGCAGAAGGTCTGGGCCTGGTGGATCGCCGGGCTGATCGCCTATGTCCCGGCCAATCTCTACCCGATGCTGCGCTCGACCCAGCTGTTCCATACCACCGAGAGCACCATCGCCGGCGGTGTCATCGACCTCATCCACCACGGCAACTACGGGATCGCCCTCATCGTCTTCGTCGCCTCGATCGTGATCCCGGTCGGCAAGTTCATCGCCATCGCCTGGCTTGCGTCGGTGCTTTCGCGGCGCCACACCCAGGACACCCACCGGCTGCACCTGATCCATGAGCTGGTCGAGTTCATCGGCCGCTGGTCGATGATCGACGTCTTTGTCGTCGCCATTCTCTCGGCGCTGGTGCAATTCGAGGCGCTGGCGACGATCAACCCCGGCATCGCGGCAATCTCGTTCGCGCTGTCGGTGGTATTCACTATGCTCTCGGCTCAGAGTTTCGATTCGCGATTGATCTGGGACCGGTTGAAGGAAGGTACGCCCCCCGCATGACCACGGACGCTGATCTCCCCACCCCGCAGCCCGCCGCGACGAAATCCGGGATCTCCTGGGTCTGGCTGATGCCGCTTCTGGCCGTGCTGGTCGCCCTCGGCATGGTCTGGCAGACCTATGCCAACCGCGGCCCCATGATCGTGGTCACCTTTCCCTCCGCCTCCGGGATCGAGGCCGGGCAGACGCCGCTCAGGTTTCGCGAGCTCGATGTCGGCACCGTCGAGGAAGTGACCTTTTCCGAGGGTCTCGCGGCCATCGAGGTGCATATCCGGCTCGACAAGGACATCGCCCCCTATGTCGACGACGCGGCGCAATTCTGGCTGGTCGAGCCGCGGGTGACCGCCCGCGGGGTGACCGGGCTCGGCACCGTGCTGTCGGGCAATTACATCGAGGGCAGCTGGGACGGCACCCCGGGCGTGCCGACCAACCGGTTCGAGGCGCTGGACGAGCAGCCGCTGTTTTCGCCCGGTCAGGCCGGGACACGGGTGGTGCTGCGTTCGCGCTCGGGCGGGCAGCTCTCGGCCGGCGCGCCGATCCTGTTCAACGGCATCGAGGTCGGCTGGATCGGCAAGCCGGAACTGTCCGAAAACGGGCTGACGGTCACCCGCGACGCCTTTGTCGAAGCCCCTTTCGACCGGCGCCTGAGCACCGCGTCGCGGTTCTGGGACAGCTCGGGGCTGTCCTTCGACATCGGCACCAGCGGGGTCTCGTTCAACGTCGAAAGCCTGGCCGCCCTGGTCGAGGGCGGGGTGACCTTCGGCACGCTGGTGACCGGCGGCGAGCCGGTTGCGCCGGGCCATGTCTTCGACGTGTTCACCTCGATGCGGGCGGCGCGCACGGATGCGCTCGAAAGCAGCGGCACAAGGCTTGCGGTGTCGATGCTGCTCGACCCCAGCGTCGCCGGGCTGTCGGCAGGCACCCCGGTGCGCTACGGCCGGACCAATGTCGGCGAGGTCACCGCGGTCACCGGCTTTCGCGACCCCGGCACGCCGAACGCCGACGTGCAGCTCCTGGTCGATATCGACATCATCCCCGAGCGGCTGGGCTTTGCCGATGCGCAGCGCCCCGAAGACCAGATCGCGGCGCTCGCCGAGCGGGTCGCCGACGGGTTGAAACTGCGTCCGGCATCCGAAGGCATCCTCGGCCAGACGGCGGTGCTCGAATTCGTCCGCGTCGAAGCGGCCGAGGCCGGAGAGCTGGTCGTCGGCCGCACCCCGCACCCGCTGATCCCCTCTGCACCGGCCCGGGTTTCGGATGCGTCCGAGGGGATCGAGGGGATATTGGACCGCGCCGCCAACCTGCCGATCGAAGAGCTGATGACCGCGGCCATCGGCGCGCTCGAGAGCGTCCAGCAGCTTGCCGGCAGCCCCGACGCGCTGGAACTGCCAGCGAATGCCAACGGGCTGATCCGCGACGCGCGCGACATCGTCGGCGCCGCCGAGCTGCGCACGGCGCTGGCCGATTTCCAGTCCGCCACCACCGATCTGCGCGACCTCACCCGCGAGATCCGCAACAGCCCGGGCCTGGCAAGCCTGCTCACCGCGCTCGAATCCTCGGAACGGATCGCCGGCGGGATCGCGTCCTTTTCCGACCGCCTGCCCGGGGTGATCGACAGTGTCGAAGTGATCACCGACGAGATCGGCAAGGTGCCGCTCGCCGATCTCGTGGCCTCGCTCGACAAGGTGACGCAACAGCTCCAGGGGCTGCTTGGCAGTTCCAGCGTCGACGATCTGCCCGAAGCGATCCGCAGCACCCTCGAGGAGCTGCAGGCGGCGCTGTCGGATCTGCGCCAGGGCGGCGCGGTCGAGAACCTCAACCAGGCGCTCGAAGCGGCGCGAGGGACGATGCAGGCGATCGAGGTCGCGACCGAGCGGGTGCCGGAAATGGTTTCGCGACTCGACTCTGTGGCCCGGACACTGGAGACTACCGTGGCCGGTTTCGCCCCGGGCTCGCGCATCCAGGTGGATATCTCCACCGCGCTGCGCGACGTGTCCGAGGCGGCCGACGCATTCCGTTCGCTGTCGCGCACCCTCGAGCGCGACCCGAGTTCGCTGATTACCGGGAGGTGACGACATGAGGACCCTGTTCGGCCCGACGACCCTGGGCCTCGCCGCCATCGCCCTGCTCGCCGGATGCGCGGGCGGCGTGGGCCCGCAGGTCGTGATCGATCCCAAGACCTCGGAGCTGCGGGTGCCCGCGCGCGTCGGCAGCGTCATGCTGCGCGACATCTCGCTGCCCGCTTATGCCCAGGCGACCGAGATCTCGGTGCGCAGCGCAGGCGGCACGCTGGTCGAAAAGAAGGGCGCGGTCTGGGCCGACGAGCCCGCGCGCGCGATGACCGGGGCGATGGTGCGCAACCTCTCGAGCATCACCGGCGCCCAGGTCGCGGCCGAACCCTGGCCGCTGGAAGGCTACCCCGATGTCGAGCTGACAGTGCGGGTCGAGCACATGTTCGCCCGCGAGGACGGTTCGATCACCCTGGTGGGCTATTACGCGATCCGGCGCGAACAGGGGCGCAGCCTGATCCGCCAGTTCGACATCACCCGCCCGCCCGACCCGGGCGCGCCCGACGACCTCGCGCTGGTTCACGAAGCGGCCTGGGCGGACCTCGCCGAACGGATCGCGCGCGACCTCTAGCGCGAAAGCGCCGGGGTGTGCTGTCCTTATTATTGGCAATCAAAGACTTACGCCGTCTTCGCGAACCCGCCAGGCGTCAGGTCATGTGCTGCCAGACGTCCCAGAACAACCGCGCAGCGAGGAGCGCGAGCAGCACGAGGATGACGCGGTTGAAGGCTTCTTTCGGCATCAGCCGCGCGAGAAAGGCCCCGACCGGCATGAAGCCGAGCAGCACGAAGGTCGCGCCGCCGCCGATCAACAGCCGTTCCACGGTGAGAAAGCCGTAGCCCGCCAGCATCGGCACCTGCACCAGCAGCATCGACAGGAAAAAGATCGAGATCGTCGAGATGAAATTGCGCCGCTCCAGATGCATGGCGTTGAGAAAGGTGATCGAGGCAGGGGCGGAGATCCCGGAAGCCCCCTGTAACACGCCCGCGAGGACCCCGACCGGCGCCGCCAGCCGCTCGGCCGCCGCCATCGCGAGCCGCCAGTCGGGCCGGAGCAGGCGAAAGACGATATAGGCCACCACCGCCACCGCGACCGCGAGCTTCAGCGCATCGGTCGGGACCTTGGCCAGGATCCAGGTGCCGAGCGCCGCGCCGACAACGCCAGCGCCCGCGAACCGCAAGAGAAACCCCGCGGGCAGAAAACTGTCGCGATGGGTCCAGATCTGCAGGCAGTTCGACACGAAGTTGGGCACGACGAAGACGGCAATCGCCATCGGCACGTTGAAATAGAGCGCGATGATCGGGATCGCGACGATCGGCGCCCCAGCGCCGGTCGCACCTTTGAGGATGCCGCCCACCGCAAAGCCAAGGGCGATGTAGAGATATTCCGTGTCCACGCGCGTTGCCCCCTCGCCACATCGGGCGGGACCGCCCGCCGAGAGGCGGCCCCGCAGTGCCTCCACGCGCGCGCCTCTCGCCCAACCGTACCCGAGCCGCGCCCGGGCACAACCCCCCGGCACAGCCCCAGGGCACAACCCCCGGGCACAACCCCCGGGCGACGGGCATGTGCAAAATCGCCCGGAGCTATGGCGGTATGTGGATCGAACGGAGGGGGCGCGCAGCCAAGTCGAAACCGGCCACAGGCCAGGCAGGCCCGACGATCAGCCGGGCCCGGGCAAGCGCCCGGCCAGAATCCCAGCCAGAACCCGGGCCAGAACCCCGGCCCGCTCCCGGCCCCGCCTGCCGTCAGAAGACGAAATTGCCGGCGTCGATATCGCTCAGATCGAGCCCCTTGAGGAAGATCTCGACATTGCCGAACTCGATCCGCAGACCGGCACTGGTGTCGGTGAAATCCAGATCGCTGAGGCCATTGGCCCCGCTCTTGATCTTGATCAGGTCACTGGAGTCGAAATCGAAGATCTTGTTGGTATCGGAATTCCTGTCGAAGACGAACCGGTCGGCCTTGGCCCCGCCCATGAGCCGGTCGGTGCCGCTGCCCGCGATCAGCACATCGCGGCCGTTGCCACCGTTGAGCGTGTCGTTCCCCTGTTCGCCGAGGATCGTGTCGCGGCCGCTGGAGCCCTCGATCCAGTCGCGGCCGCGCCCACCTTCGAGCGTGTCATGGCCCTGGCCGCCGATCACGGTGTCGGCGCCGCGCGAGGAGACGACCAGGTCGTGGCCGCGCCCGCCCTGGATGTGGTCGTTGCCGGCGCCGCCGCGCAATTCGTCGTCGCCGGCATAGCCGTAGATCGAGTCGCTGCCGTCGCGGCCCTTGATGTCGTCGTTGTAATAGCCGCCGTAGAACACGTTGTCGTTCGCATCGCCGTACAGGAAATTGGGCCCGTACAGGGATCCGAAGACATTTTCCATGTTGACGAAGGACGTGGTGCCGTAGGTCCCGGCATCGGCCGTGCCGAGCTCCATGTCGATGATCAGCGTCTGGCCGGGGGTCACATACCGATAATCGAGCGTGTCGATGTCGTCGCCGCCGTTGACGTAATTTCCGACGCCGCTGCCCGGGTCGATCACGTCGTCGCCGCCGAAACCGTAGAGGATGTCGGCGCCGTCCGGCGTTGCGTCGAAATCCGAGCGGTCGCCGCGCTGGTCGCCGAAGAGGTAATTGTCGAGCGCGTTGCCGTAGATCGTATCGGCGCCGCCGTAGCCCTGGATCAATTCGTCGGTCGCGGTCGCGGTATAGGGCGAGATGATGTCCCAGGTGATGGACATCGTCTGGCCTTCGTAGCTCCCCGTGGTCGTCGCCATGGCCTGATCCCCTGCGATTGCGTTGGTCTGAAGTCCGCGGTCCCGGTCGCCTGCGCGGGACGTTCACAGCCGCGTCCCGCCCAGAGAGTGGCACGAGCAGAGCCGTAATCGCGGCACCGCCCTTGCGCACACCGCCGGTTCATCGGATCGCCGGCCCATCGGATCGCCGGCCCGCGGCGGGAACCGCGAGGCAAAATGTCGCAGATCGCCCCGGAGAAATCAAGCGGGGCGGGTGTGCGCAACCGGCGGCGGCGCGGACTGGGTTTTCGTATCGAACCGTGTCAGTCTGGCGCCAGACCGCCCCATGCCCGAGGGATCCGATGGACACCGCCCCCACCCCGCCCCTCGCCGAGCTGATGCGTCCCGCCAGCGCGGCGCATCCGGACAAGCCTGCCCTCGTGCACAAGGGGATCGCACTCACCTACCGGCGGGTGCGGGCGGATGTGGCGCGGATCGGGGCCAGGCTGCGCGCGCTCGGGATCGGCCCCGGCGATATCGTGGCGGTGCATCTGCGCACCCCCGTCACCCACTGGATGGTGACCCTCGCGCTGATGCGGATCGGCGCCGTGTCGCTCACGCTGACCCGCAACGCGCGGGCGGAACTCGACGCGCTCGCTGGCCTGTCCGCGGTGATCTGCGGCGCCGGCGAGGAAAGCGCGTTTCCCGAGGCGCTGTGGCGGATCGCGGTGGGGCGCGACTGGCTCGACGGACCGGTGCCGGCGGACCGGGTCCTGCCGGCGCCGGAAGCGGCGGGGCAGAGCGTCGGGCGGATCTGCTTCACCTCCGGCACATCGGGACGGCCCAAGGCGATCCTGCTCGACGCAGGGCTCCTCGGCGCGCGGCTCGCGCGCACCGCCGGACGCGCGGGGATCGATGCGGGCTCGGTCCTGTGGTGCGGGCTCGGACCCGACACCGCCTTTGGCTTCACCGCCACGCTCGCCACCTGGTACGAAGGCGGCACGGTGCTGCTGTCGGCGGGCGGTCCGGGTGCATTCGCCGAGATGCAGGCGCGCGGGGTCAACATGCTGATCGCCTCGCCCGCGGCCCTCAGCCCCCTGGTGCGCGACGCCCGCGCGACGAAACGGCCCCGCCTCGACGGGCGGACGATCGTCGCGGGCGGGCGGCTGACCGTCGAGCTGCGCGACCAGGTCCGGGCGCATCTCTGCGACGCCGTGCGCATCGCCTACGGCGCGTCGGAGGCCGGCGGGGTGACACTGGGCGATGCCCGGGCGCTCGACATTCATCCCGGGCGGGTCGGCGCCGCCTTTGCCGATATCGATGTCGAAGTGGTCGGCCCCGACGGCGCGCCGCTGCCGCCCGGGTCAGAGGGACGGCTGCGGCTGCGGACCGAGAGCACGGTGACGGGCTATCTCAACGACCCCGACGCGAGTGCGGCGCATTTCGAGGCGGGCTGGTTCATCCCCGGCGACATCGCGATGCTGTCGCCCGACGGCGCGCTCACGCTGCTCGGGCGCACGGCACAGATCCTGAACCTCGGTGGCGTGAAGCTGCCGATCGAGGCGCTCGAGGCGCGGCTTGCGGCGCTCGACGGGGTCACGGACGCCTGCGCCCTCCTGCGCAGCGTCGGCGGGGCAACCGCGCCTGAGCTGGTGATCGTCGCGGTGGTGGCCGAGGCGGCCGCGGGGCGGCTCGGCGAGACCATCCGGGCGGCCTTTCCCCAGCTGCCGCCGGCGGCGCTCTACATGGCGCCGGCACTGCCGCGCGGCTCGATGGGCAAGGTCGCGAAACAAACCCTGGCGGAGGCCGCTGCGGCGGCCGATGCGGGGTCGGTGGGCGCAGATGCGCTCGGGATCGTGTCGCTGGGCCTTGTCTGATCCGGTCAACCGCTGCGGCGGCGGGCCAGCAGCACGGCCGCGACAAGGGCCGATGCTGCGAGCGACACCCAGTCCGCGCCGGGCCAGACCACCGCGCCGAGCGCAAGCCCCGCAAGCCCGGCGCGCGGGACCGGGCGCAGCCCCGGCTGGGTGGCGGCAAGCAGGAAGACGAGGGTCACCGCAATCGCCTGCCCGACCGCAACGGAGCCCCCGAGCCCCACGAGCCCGGGCCGGGCCACGATCGCGAAGGGCATCGCGAACAGCACCCATCCGAAGCGCAGCGCCGCGCGCGCCGTGGCCGCGAAATCGGCCTTGGCCAGCGCGCTGGCGGCGAGCGAGGCGAGCGCGACGGGGGGCGTGAGCATCGACAGGATGCCGCAATAGAGCACGAAGAGATGCGCGGCGAGCGGCGGCACCCCCGCCTCGATCAGCCCCGGCGCGATGAGCGCGGCGGCAAGTACGTAGACCCCCACCGTGGCCATGCCCATGCCCAGAAGAAAGGCCGCGGCGCCGGCGAGCGCCAGCGCCAGCACCAGGCTGTGCTGGCCGAGGGCGCTCAGCCCCACCGCCACGGCCACGGCAAGGCCGGTGGCGTTGAGCACGCCCAGCACCAGCCCCATGGCGCCGGCGATGACCAGGAGCTGCAGCCCGGTCCCCACCAGCCGCCCCAGCCCGGCGCGAAGCGCGGCGCGCAAGGCGCGCGGACCGCCGAGCACCAGCCCGACGCCGATGCAGGCGAGCGCACCCGCGAGGGCAGCGCGGTCGGGCTGCAGTTCGAACCCTGCGAGCAACAGCACCAGGAGCCCGGGCGGCAGCAGGTGGAGCGCGAGCCGGGCGGGCAGCGGCTCGGCGGGCGGCGGCGGGGCGTCGGCCCCGGCGTCGGAGAGCGGAACGAGATCGGCCTGGCGGAACATCGCGAGGTAGACGAAGAGCGCGGGCAGGAGCGAAGCGAGCGCCACCGTCGCATAGGGAAGCCCGACGAAATCGGCGAGCAGGAAGGCCGCGGCCCCCATCACCGGCGGCATCACCTGACCCGCGGTCGAGGCCGCCGCCTCGATCCCCGCCGCAGTCTCGGCCCGCACCCCGATCCGCCGCATCGCCGGGATCGAAAACGCGCCCGTGGTCATCACGTTGGCGATGGCGGTGCCGCTGATCGCGCCGAACAGGCCCGACGCGAGGATGCAGGCCTTGATCGCGCCCGACCGGCTCTGGGCCGCGCGCCGGAGCGCGACCCGCGCGAGCGCCTCCGCCCCGCCCGAGGCCTCGAAAAACGCGCCGAAGACCACGAAGGCCAGGACCGGGGTCACCATGATGTCGAGCGCCCGGCCAAGCAGCCCTTCGGAGCCGAAGGCGAGGTAGCTCGCGTAGCTCGCGAGCGGCATCGGCGCGGCGCCTTGCGGGACGAACAGCGGCCCGGCATAGCCCGCGACAAGCGCGACACCCGCGAGAAGCGCAATTGGGCGGCCGCCGGAGAGGCCCGCAGCGAACAGCACGGCGGCGACCAGGAACAGAGCGGCGGCAACCACGTCCGCGTCATGCGGCAGAAAGACCGCGCGGTCGGTGCCCAGGAAGCGCACGGTCCAGAGCCCCGCGAGGGCGGCCGCCAGCGCAAGGAGCGCCGAGGTCCCACCGCCTTTCCGCGCCGCCTGCCGGGCAAAGACCGCGACCAGCGCGAGCGCAAGCTCGAAGGCCAGGAATTGCGCGTTGGACAGGCCGAGACCGGCCAGCCCCGGCGGGGCCAGATCGCGGGCGAGCGGGGCGAAGACCGCCACCGCCCCCGCCCCCAGCCAAAGGCGCCGCAACACGGACCCCGCCGGGGTCACTGGGTGCCGTTTGCGGCGAAAAAGGCCGTGGCGGCAGGGTGGAAGGGCACGCCGATATCGGCCTGCATTCGGCACCGGGATCGAAGGCGCGGAAATCGGCACTGGCGCCGGTCAGCACCGCGCCGCCGTCGCGCAGAGCTGGTGAGCAGATCGGTCACCGCCGCGTCCGCGGTCCCGGCATGGGCGTAGAGCCAGTAATCGTATTCCATCACCACCACCGGCTGCGGTCACCCCGGTCAGCCCCTCGGCGGGCGCGACGGTGACCAGCCGGCTGTCGGGAAACACTTCCTGCAGCCGCGCTTCCGCCTCCGGCCCCGCCGCCGAGCGAGACCGCGTGATAGCCCTTCGACCTGCTGGGCATAGCGCTCGACGGTGGCCGAGCCGACGATCATGCCGTTCACGTCGATATCGCCGCGCACGAAGGCCTTGCCAAGCCCGGCCCAGTCGGAGACCGGCACCGGCACCACGTCGCCGGGCGTGAGCCCGCCGGTCGCCAGCATGGCCTCATAGAGCCGGTCGCCGAAAGCGGTCTGGTCGAAGCCGGTCGGAAAGCGCTTGCCCGCGAGCTGGGACACGTCGGTAATCCCCGAGGCGCCGCTGGCGCCGAAGGTGATCTGGAACGGCACGAGACGCGCGACGAGGCGCAGGTTATCGAGCGCCCGGCCTTCGTAGAAGCCGCGGCCCTCGTAGGCCTCGCGCAGGACGATGGCGTTGAACAGGCCGAAATCGTCCTCGCCCCGGTCGATGAAGACCGCCCCCTGCCCGGCCGAGGCATAGGGTTTGGGCCGCAGGTCCATCCCGGTCACCTCGCGCGCCGCCTTGGCCACCGCCAGCCCGTAGAAATAGATCGCCGTTCCGTTGCCGGTGGTCGCCACGGAAAAGCTTTGCGCCCGGACGGGCGCGCTGGACAGGACGAGGGCGACAATCAGGGCGGCGAGGCGAAAGGGCAGCATCGGCAAAGGGCTTTCGTTACGACGACTTCAAAGGCCGTAGGGCCGGCGCGGTCAAATCCAGACACGTGCGCCTGGGACCGCTCCGGGGCGCACGGACCAGTCCACGAAACAATGCACAGATCCGGGCGGCTGTCCAACCTGTCGCCTCCCGCCGGCCCGGGCCGGTGGGCGATGGGCGCGCGGGTCAGACCACGGTGATCTGGTTCATGTCCTGGAAGGCGTTTCTGAGCGCGTTGGACCAGGCCTCCGACAGGGCGAGATAGTTGGGGTCGTGATCCTCGATCCGCACCTGGCGCGCAAAGCACAGCTGGTTTGCGTTGATGACCGCGAGGTCGAGGGGCATCCCGACCGAGAGATTGGAGCGGATGGTGGAATCCATCGAGAGCAGCGCGGCGGTCACGCAGACGTCGACCGGGGTGTCGACCCCGATCACCCGGTCGAGGATCGGCTTGCCGTACTT
>JAGRMP010000134.1 GCA_020441225.1 Maritimibacter sp.
AAAACTACCTCGCCGCCGTCCTCATCGCATGTTCCCGGCTCTGGGTCCGGCATTATGAGTCCGCATCCTAGGGGACCAGGCTCATGCCTCATCGTCAGAACAGGACGATTGCGGCGAGCATGATGGCGGAGAGGAACAGCTTGTCGTATCCGCCGTGGTGGGTCGCCGGTGGGGGCGCGGCGTCGGTCTCTCGGGCGGGCCAAGTTGTTCGAGATACTCTGTCCGGAAGACGGCGCGCGCCTACCGGCCAGGCGCCTCGCGTGCCGGGAAGGACGCTTGACCCGGAAAGATCGCGTGCTCTGGAAAGCTCGGCCGGGCCGCCCGAACTGCCGACCGGCGCGCCGGGGCTCGGCGCCCCCGCACGCCAGTCTCAAAGCCTCGTGCGGTGCGTTCGTTGGTCAGTAGAGCCCGCCCGCGGCGATCTCGCCGGTCTCGGCGCGTTCGGGGACGATGATGACCTCGCCGGTCGACGTGGTGACCGCCGCGCCCTGGTCGGTATAGGCATCGACCTCGCCGGGCAGGAACAGGGGCAGGTTGGTGCCCATCGCGAAGCCGCCGTCGAACATCACGCCGAAGAGCGGCTCCTCGCCGGCGCGGAAATATTCGGCGACGACATATTCGCCGGTCGCGTCGTCGGGCAGGCGGGCGCCGGTGTAGCGGTCGATCTTGATGAACTGGCCGCCCGGCGGGACCTTGAACTTGCCGCCGCCGTATTTCTTGACCGCCTCCGTCATGAAGCGCTGGAACACCGGCGCGCAGGTGCCGCCGCCCGAGGCGCCGGGCATGCGCTGCGGTCGGTCGTAGCCGATGTAGCACCCGGCCACCAGGTTCGAGGTGAAACCGACGAACCAGGCGTCGCGGGCATCGTTGGAGGTGCCGGTCTTGCCGGCGGTCGGGACCGGCAGGTTGACGGCACCCGCCGCGGTGCCGCGCTGGACCACGCCCTGCATCATCGAGGTGAGCTGGTAGGCGGTGATCGCATCCATCACCCGTTCACGGTTGGCGGTGATGCGCGGGCTTGTGCCCTCGGGCAGGTTTTCGATGCTGCAATCGTCGCAGATCCGGGTGTCCTGGCGATAGATCGTCCGGCCCCAGCGGTCCTGAACCCGGTCGACCAGTGTCGGCTCGACCCGCTCGCCGCCGTTGGCGAACATCGCATAGGCCGAGACCATGCGGAACAGCGACGTCTCGGAGGAACCGAGCGCATTCGCGAGATAGGGGTCGAGATCGTCGTAGACGCCGAAGCGCTCCGCGTAATTGGCGACGGTGTCCATGCCCACTTCCTGGGCGAGCCGCACGGTCATCAGGTTCCGCGACTGTTCGATCCCGGTCCTGAGTGGCGTCGGCCCGTAGAATTTGCGGCTGGCGTTCTGCGGCCGCCAGATCTCGTCGCCCATGTCGACCTCGATCGGCGCGTCGATGATGATCGAGGCCGGGGTAAAGCCCGAATCGAGCGCGGCGGCGTAGACGAAGGGCTTGAACGAGGAGCCGGGCTGGCGGGTGGCCTGGGTGGCGCGGTTGAACACCGAGTTCTGGTAGGAGAACCCGCCCTGCATTGCGATCACCCGGCCGGTGTTGACGTCCATCGCCATGAACCCGCCCTGGACCTCGGGCACCTGGCGCAGCGTCCAGCGGATGAAATCGCCGGTGCCGTCGTCGCCGGTGGTCATCCGGCGCACATGGACCACGTCGCCGCGGGTGAAATTGTCGGCGAAGCTGCCCTGGATCCAGTCGATATCGGCGCGCGGCACCTCCCAGGGGCTGGGCTCGGGTTGGCCCTCGATCTTGAGCGTGAGGCTGTCTGCGCCGACCTTGTCGACGGCGGCCACGAACCATTGGCCGTCGAGCGTCACGTCGCGGGCGATCTGGACCTCGGCGAGCGCCGCTTCCCAGGTGCCGTCGTCGAGCGTCGCGGGGTCGATGGTCTTGCCGCTGCCGGTCCACTTGCCGCGGTTGCGGTCCATCTGTTCGAGCGATTTCTGCAGTGCGTGGGCGGCAACGATCTGCATCTCGGGATCGACCGTCGCGCGGATCGTCAGCCCGCCGCCGAAGAACTCGTCGTCGCCGAAGGAGCGGCTGAGCTGGCGGCGGATCTCGTCGGTGAAATAGTCGCGCGGCGGCAGCGCCGAGCGGAACGAGGCGTAATCGCCGGTCAGCACCGTGCGCAAGGGCTGGGCGACGGCGGTCTGGTAGGCGTCGGCCTCGATATAGCCGTTTTCGTACATTTCGCGCAGCACGTAGTTGCGCCGGTTGACCGCATCGTCGTGGTCGCGCACCGGGTGCAGCGAGCCGGGCCGCTGGGCGAGGGCGGCGAGATAGGCCGCTTCTTCGGGCGCGAGCTGGTCGAGGGTCTTGTTGTAATAGGTCTGGGCCGCGGCGGTGACGCCGTAGGAGTTCTGCCCGAGGAAGATCTCGTTGAGGTAGAGCCCGAGGATCTGTTCCTTGTCGAGCGAGCTTTCGAGCCGGGTGGCGAGGATCAGCTCCTTGATCTTGCGTTCCGCCGACCGGTCGGAGGACAGGAGGAAGTTCT
>JAGRMP010000682.1 GCA_020441225.1 Maritimibacter sp.
TGATCCCGGTGGTGATCGAGGAACAGCGCCTCGCCGCCGCGCCGGTCGCCGCGGTCGAGGCGCCCGGCACCGGCTCGGCGATCGCCGAACCGCCGTCCGCGGCTCAGCCGCTCCCCGAAGCGCCCGCCGCCGCGCCGCCGAAACCCGAAGCGCCGAACATGTCCGACGACCGCACCGCCGCCTCCGGCGCGCGGATGTCGATGCCGGTCGACGGCAAGGTCGTGCGCGCCTTCCAGAAGGGCCGCTCCGACGGGATCGACATTTCCGCCGCGGCCGGAAGCCCGGTGCGCGCCGCCGCCGACGGCACCGTCGCCGCGATCACCCGCGACACCGACCAGGTGCCGATCCTCGTCGTGCGGCACTCGGGCAACCTGCTCACGGTCTATGCCGGGATCGACGGCATCACCGTCGCCAAGGGCGACACCGTCAGCCGCGGCCAGACCATCGCCAAGGTCCGCGCCGCCGATCCGGCCTTCCTGCATTTCCAGGTCCGCGAGGGCACGATCAGCGTCGACCCGATGGGATACCTCAACTGATCCGGCCCCGGGTCGGACCGGGTCGGGCAAGGATCAAGCGGTTTCCGCGCCGGCGGCCCCTGCCCGTCGTTCGGCCGCGCTGCGCCATGCCGCGCCACCATGACGCGCCACAGTGTTGCGCCACAGTGACGCGCCCGGCCCCTCGGCCGGCCCCGACACGCGGTCCGGCGTTTCCCCGGGGGCGCGACGGAATTCGGGCGCTGCGCCGTTGAACCCGGAAAGAACAGGGTAAGATGATCGCTTTCGTCAAACGTCTCTGGGCCGCCGCCCCCGTCGCCACGCTGCTTCTTGCAGCGGCGCTCGCCGCCGCGGTGCTGTTCGGCGTGCGCGCGGGGATGCTCTGGAGCCACCGCCACGAGCGCGTCGCCCGCGAACAGCCCGTGGCCGCCTGGATGACCCCCGGTCTCATCGCCCATTCGTGGCACGTGCCCCGCGAGGTGATCCTCGACGCGCTCGACGCGCCGGAGCGCCCGCCGAAAGGGCCGATGAACCTCGCCGAGCTTGCGGCGCTGAACGGCACCACGCCCGAAGCGCTGATCGCCGAGGCCGAAACCGCCATCGCCGCCTGGCGCGCCGCGCATCCGGAGCCGCCCGAGGTCGGCGACAACGCCCCGCCTGCCCCGCCGCCACCGGCCGAAGGCGGTGCCGAATGACCGAAACCGTCTTCGCCCTCGTCAGCAGTTGGGGGCCTTTGGTGATTTTCGCCTCGGCCTTCCTCTCCTGCCTTGCGCTGCCGATCCCGACCTCGCTGATGATGCTCACCGGCGGCGCCTTCGCCGCCGCGGGCGATCTCGCGCTCTGGCAGGTGGTCGCCGCCGCCTGGACCGGCGCGGTCCTGGGCGACCAGGCGGGGTATCTGATCGGCCGCACGGGCGGCGCCCCGGTGGTGGAGCGCCTGGCCCGCGCCCCCGCCCGCGCCGCCGTGCTCGCCCGCGCCCGGGCGCTGGTCGACCGGCGCGGCGGGCTCGGCGTGTTCCTGTCGACCTGGGCCGTCGCGCCCCTCGGCCCCTGGGTCAATTTCATCGCCGGGG
>JAGRMP010000683.1 GCA_020441225.1 Maritimibacter sp.
TCACCGGGCTCGCGGGCGATCTGAAGCCGCTGTCGGAGGTGCCCTGCACGATCAAGTATGCCGACGGCACCGAGAAGGAGATCATGCTCAAGTGCCGGATCGATACCGGTGTCGAGAAGGAATACGTCGAGAACGGCGGCGTGCTGCACTACGTGCTCAGGAACCTCGCCAAGGCGTAACGCCACTTCGAGACGATGTCGGAAAGCCCCGGGCCGCGCGCCCGGGGCTTTTTGTATGCTGGCGGTCGTATGCACGGGCGGAGCTGTCGGGGACTGTCGGGGGCCGGAGATTTCGGGGGCAGGAAATCGAAAGGCGGGAAAATGCTGCCAGGTAGTCGAGGAAACGTTCTGTTTCCGTTCTGTCCGCGCGATCGATTACCGGACGTTAACGTTAATAGGAACAAATAGAGGACAAGCGTAACGAAGCGCCGTAGACACACCGCAACTCAGAATTAGGACCGTACCCATGACCTTTCGTCTCCAGATGCCGCTGTTCGAACTCGTCGCCTTCCTTGCCGTGATCGGCATGTTCTCGATGTTCGGCTGACCGCCACGATCGCAGCTCCCCCTTGACCGCGCACCGCGGTCGTCACGCATCGCCATCGGTCTCCCCCGGGGGACGCGGCGCACCGATTTCCCTCCCGGTGCGACCGCACCCGTCTCTGACGGGCCCTCGGCCGAGGCCGAACTTTCCGCGCGGAACACGTCTACTCCCCAGCCTTCTCGCCAAGCATCCAGGCACCTTCCGGCAGGAAAGCATGGAAGGCGAAGGCGAACATGACGTCATGGGGCAGATCGCGCCCGGCGGCATCGCGCACCCGGACGGTGCCGACGTCCCGCCCCCGGCCGATCTCGCGGCTGTCGAGCGCCGAGGCCTGCCCCGCCGTCCAGCTCAGAACCAGCCCCGCTTCCCGGATTTCGCCGGCCTCGGCCAGGCGCGTGAGCGGCCAGGCCCGGTCGCCCACCCGCACCACGCGCGCAAGCGCGGGCACGCCATGCGGCGGCGCTTCGCCGGTGTAGAACGGATAGGGCCCGGCGCGACTGTCGTAGCCCGCGTAGGGGTTGGTGCCGTAGGCACGGGCGTGGTCGGGTTCGTCCATCACCTGTACGCGCCCACGATCCCCAGCCCCAGAGCCTGCTGCCACCAGCTCTCGGTTTCGCGGTCGTACATCACCATGTCCGAGTTGCGCAGCTTGCCGGTCACGCCGAAGCTGAGCACCCGGCCGCCGACGCGCCGGTCGAACACCGGGGCGGAGTTGCACAGCGGGCAGAAGGTGATGGCGACCGGGACGCCCGCGACCTCGTCGTTGACGATCTCGTGCCAGGTCAGATAGCGCAGCGGATAGGCGCGCGGCAGGGCGCCGTCGATCTCCAGCACGATCACCGGTTCGGTGGGGGCCAGGCGGGTTTCTCGCGCGACCGGCAGGAACGAGACCGAGGACAGTGCGGGGATGCCGTCGCGCCCGGGTCCGCCGTCGCGGATCTCGCTCCAGTCCGCGATCTGGGACTGCGAGAAATCCGTCAGCGGAAATTCGCGTTGCCAAAAGGCCGGATCGGCCGCGGTCGCGCCGGCGAACAACCCGAATGTCAGGATGCAGAGGGCATGAAACAGACGCATGAAAAAGCCTCCCTCAGGCAAAGGTGCCCGAGGGAGGCCGATCTGCACAGCCCCGGTCACGGGGGCTTGACGGGTCGTTACTCGACCACCCGCGCGGTCTCGATCCGGTCGGGCTCGCCGATGACGGCGCCGTTCGGCCCCTCGCCGCGCTTGATCGCATTCACCACGTCCATGCCCTCGACCACCCGGCCGACGACGGTATAGGCGCCGTCGAGATGCTCGGCGGTGTCGAACATGATGAAGAACTGCGAATTGGCGCTGTCGGGATCGTTGGAGCGCGCCATGCCGACGGTACCGGCGACGAAGGGCTCCTTGGAGAACTCGGCCGGAAGATCCGGGTAGGACGAGCCGCCCGTCCCCGCACGGCGCATGTCGCCGCCCTGCTTGCCGAACTCCACGTCGCCGGTCTG
>JAGRMP010000135.1 GCA_020441225.1 Maritimibacter sp.
GGCGCGCGCGGGGTCGCGGTCGGTCCGTGTCGATGCGCGGTTCCGCGTCTGGCGGGCCGCCGCGCCGCGCCGCTCGTGTGTCTCGCGGGGTTCTACGCCGGCATCAGCGCCCAGACGTCGAGGTCGAGCAGGACCTCGGGCAGGTATTTCCCGTCGTCGCCCCTGAGCGCGAAGTCGGGTGCGCCGTGCCGGGTGGCGACGAGGCGCAGGCGGATCGCGCCGACGCCGGGGTGGGTCGTCTCGGCCGTGTCGAGCACTTCCGACCAGGCGCGGATCGTGTCGCCGGCAAAGCAGGGGTTGGCGTGGGCGCCTGCGTTGAGGCCGACGATCATCTGGGCGTTGGCGAGCCCGTTGAAGCTGAGCGCGCGGGCCATGGAGATGACATGGCCGCCGTAGATCAGCCGCTTGCCATCGTCGCGGTTGGTGGCGTCGAAATGGACCTTGGCGGTGTTCTGCCAGAGCCGGGTCGCGAGCATGTGCTCGGCTTCCTCGATGGTCACCCCGTCGACATGGTCGATCTTTTCGCCCACGGCATAGTCGCCCATCCGGTGGCGCTCGCCGGCGAGGGTGAAATCGTAGCGCGCGAAATCGAGGCCTTCGGGGATCACCAGATCCTCGGCCGCGACCGCCGGTTTCAGCTCGGGGATGAGCGTGTCGGGTGCCTCCGCTTCAGGGTCGCGTTTGCGCACCATCACCCAGCGGATGTAGTCGAGCACCGGTTCGGCGTCCTGGTTGGTGCCGGTGGTGCGCACCCAGACCACGCCGGATTTGCCGTTGGAGTTCTGCTTGAGCCCGATCACCTGGCTTTCCGAGCGCAGCGTGTCGCCGGGATAGACCGGCTTCAGCCAGCGCCCCTCGGCATAGCCGAGGTTGGCGACGGCGTTGAGCGAGACATCCGGGACCGTCTTGCCGAAGACCAGATGGAAGGCGGCGAGATCGTCGAGGGGGGCGGCGGGCAGGCCGCAATCCCGGGCGAATTCGTCCGAGGAATAGAGCGCATGGCGGGCCGGGTAGAGCGCATGGTAGAGCGCGCGTTCGCCGCCCGAGACGGTGCGCGGCACGGCGTGGCGGATCACCTCGCCGATGCGGTAATCCTCGAAAAAGCGCCCGGGGTTGGTCTTGGCCATGTGGTCTCTCTTTGTCTTGGGGTCGGTCAGCCGAAGGCCGGGTAGCCGAACCAATAATGCACCCCGGCGATGGCGCCGAAGACGACCAGCGACGCGACGACGGCGATGATCTCCTTGCGGGTCTCGAAGGGGCCGGTGGGCCGGGTGTCTTCGGTCTGCTTGTTGATGAGGATCACTTCCACGACCGCCCAGGCGAGGAGACCGCCGAAGAGGATGAAGGATTGGATGTCGCCGTTGACCAGGAGATGCGCGACGGCCCAGGCCTTGACCGCGGTGAGCTGGGGATGGCGGATCTTGGAGGTGATCCAGGTCTTCATCCCCGAGGCAGCGAAGAGGTAGACGGCGAACAGGTTGAGGAGGTTGTTGATCCCGACGGTGGCGGGATGGCGGCCCCAGAGCACAGCGCCGTCGGCCATGCGGTAGCCGATCACCATGAGCACGATGCCGGCGAGCAGCGCGAGCGCGACGCCGCCTTTGGCCGGGTCGCCCATTTTCGCGCGTGCCGCGGGGGCGATCCGTTTGAACAGGTGCGCGAGTGACCAGAGCAGTACGCCGAGGATGAGCCAGAACATCGATTATCCCTCCAGGTTGGCTATGGCCTCCGCTTTCGCCAGCAGGGCCTTCGCCGTCACGATATGCAGGTTTTCGACGATTTTGCCATCCACGACCGCCACGCCCTGACCCGCGGCCTCGGCTTCCTCGAAGGCGGCGATCTGGCGGCGGGCGAGGTCGAGGTCGGACTCGGAAGGCGAAAACACCTTGTTGGCGATGGCGAGCTGGGCGGGATGGATCAGGGTCTTGCCGTCGAAGCCGAGGCGGCGGCCCTGTTCGCATTCGTTCCACAGCCCTTCTTCGTCCTTGAAGGCGTTGTAGACGCCGTCGACGATGGGGATGCCGTCGGCGCGCGCGGCGATGAGCGAGAGCTGCAGCGCGGTCATGATCTCGGCGCGGTCGGGGCCGGGGCGGGCGCCGAGTTCCTTGACCAGATCGTTGGTGCCCATGACGATGCCGGCGAGGCGGGGATGGGCCGCGATCTCTTTCGCGTTGAGGATGCCCGACGTGGTCTCCATCATCGCCCAGATGGCCACGTCCGACATCATCCCGGCGAGGGTCTCGACATCGAGGGCGGAGTTGACCTTGGGCAGCAGGATGCCGTCGCAATCGGCACCGCGAAAGGCCTGGATGTCGGCCATGCCCCAGTCGGTGTCGAAGCCGTTGATGCGCACGAGCTTGGCCCGGTTGCCGTAGCCGCCCTTGTCGAGCTCGGCGCGGAGCGTGGCGCGGGCCTCGGCCTTGGCGTCGGGGGCGACGGCGTCTTCGAGGTCGAAGATGATCGCGTCGGCGGCGAGCGTGCGGGCCTTGTCGAGGGCGCGGGCGTTGGAGCCGGGGATGTAGAGCACGGAGCGGTAGGGGCGCATCGACTGGGTCATGGTTCTGGTCCTCGGGTCTGGCCTGTGGGTTTGGCCTGTGGGTCCGGCGAGTGAAACTGGGGCGATTCTGATCTGCGGGCAATTTTGTTGCGGAAACGAACACGGGTGCGCACAAATGCGCAAGGGGAAAATGCCGCGGTGCAGCAGATATCCCGCTCGCTGGAGGGATCGGTCGCGGAATTAACTTTAAGGAAGGGGGCCTGGGACAAACTGTTCGCCGTGCCGGGGATGCGGAACCCGTATCCGACCGGACCGACCGAAAGGACAGGCGATGAGACCGCAGATTGCAGGACTGGGTGTCTGGATCGGGGTGATGGCATGCGCCGGCGCGGCCCTGGCGCAATCCCCGGTTTGTGCCGACCGCGACAGCGTCGTCGCACGGCTGGCGTCGGAATACGGCGAAACCCGCCAGGCCATCGGCCTCGCCTCGGCCGACCAGGTGGTGGAGATTTTCGCCTCGGAAGAGACCGGGAGCTGGACCATCACCGTGACCCGGACCGACGGGATGACCTGCCTCGTCGCCGCCGGGCAGCATTACGAAGCGCTCGACGAGACGCTGACGCCGACGGCGCTGGGCGATCCGGTCTGAGGCCGGAGAGAGGTTTCGCCGTCTGCGCCTGCGACCGTGGCGGGGCTCTGCCCCGCACCCCGGAGTACTTGGGCCAAGAAAAAGGGGCGCGTGGGGTATCGGGAGCGCAGCCCCGATCGAGGGCCGGTCAGCCCATGATCCCGTCCCAGATCAGTTTCAGCGACAGCACGAAGAGCGCGCTGAGGATCACGGTGAAGTAGAGCTTTTCGCTCATCACCTTGACCAGCCAGACACCGATGAACACGGCGATGGCCGCCGGGATCGCCAGCACCGCGGCGATTTCGAGGCTGTGGGTGTTGATCTGGCCGAGAAAGAAATAGGGGATCAGCTTGACCGCGTTGATGATCGCGAAGGTGACCGTGGTGGTGCCGGCGAACAGCGTGCGGGTCATCTTGAGCGGCAGGGTGTAGACCTGGTAGGGCGGTGCGCCGGAATGGCTGACGAAACTGGTAAAGCCGGTGATGGCGCCCCAGAACAGCCCCCGCCCGACCCGGGGCGGTTCTGCATCGCGCGGTTTGCGGTGATGGATCAGCCGGTTGATGACGAAGGTGAGCCCGATCAGCCCGACCAGCAGCGTCACCCAGCGTTCCTCGTCGGCCTGGGTCGCCAGCGCCGCCACCGCCCAGCCGAGCCCGATCCCGACCACGGCGCCCGCGACCACGATCGCCACCACGCGTTTGTTGAACTCGTGCCGGTAGGCCCAGAGGCCGAACATGTCGGAGACGACATAGACCGGCAACAGCAGGCCCGCGGCGGCGACCGGGCTGATCTCGAGGGCCAGCAGCGGGACGGCGATGGCACCGGCCATGGGCAGGCCGCCTTTCGAGATGCCCACGAACATCGCGGCCAGGGTCGCCAGGACCCAGAACATCGTGCCTTCCATGTCGCCTCCGCAGGTCGGGAATCACTCTTGCCGTGGTGTCGCCGGGACGGCGCGGCGCGCGCCCTGACCACGGGGTCCCGCCGGGATTAGCGCAAACATCGCGGTACAACCAGACACAAACAGCTCGCCGCATTGCAGCGGGCTTGCGTCAAAGGGGCGACGGGGGTACGCAGACGGCCACTGGATAACCTGATCGGAGATCATAGACCCATGGCTCGACCCAAGATTGCCCTCATCGGCGCTGGCCAGATCGGCGGGACGCTGGCCCACCTCGCCGCGCTCAAGGAACTGGGCGATGTCGTCCTGTTCGACATTGCCGACGGCACCCCGCAGGGCAAATCGCTCGACATCGCGGAATCGGGCCCGGTCGAAGGCTTCGACGCCGCGCTGAAGGGCACCACCGATTACGCCGACATCGCCGGCGCCGACGTCTGCATCGTGACCGCGGGCGTGCCGCGCAAGCCGGGCATG
>JAGRMP010000684.1 GCA_020441225.1 Maritimibacter sp.
CGACCGGTGCGCAGCCGCGCCCGCCAAAACCGGGGCGCGCGCCGATCCAGCGGATCGGCTGCAGCCCGCTGTCCAGGGTCTGCACGCGGTCGCCGGCGCGCAACTCCTCGATCGGGCGCGGACCCTGCGCGGTTTCGATCCGCGCGCCGCGCGCATAGCAGATCGGCGTGGCATAATCCGGCACCTGGAAATTCGGACCTTCCTGCGCCGACACAACCGTCAGCGGCACGCCCACGGGCGGGAAATGCCCCGGCCCGCCGATGAAGGCCAGACCCTCGACCGTGGCATAGGAGGTCGCCGAGTTCACCACGTTGACCCCGACCGCCTGCCAGGTATGCACCCCGTCGCTGAGGGTCAGCCCGTACTCGGCCTCGACCCTGGTGCCATTGCCATAGCCGACCTCGTCGATGGTCTGGGCGCCGTCCAGCCTCTGGTTGGTGTCGTTGTCGCGGAAATCGGTGTCGTCATCGGCCAGCTTCATCTCGTCGAAGCTCGCCGAATTCAGGGTGATGGTCTTGCCCACCAGATGCGAGCCGTCGCCTTGCGTGATCCCGTCCAGCTGCCCGCCGCCCGAGATGCTGAGCTGGGATTCCCCCAGCACGAATATGGAATAGTTTACTGGCATCGCCCCTTGAGCGTACGGCCGCCCCGATCTCGGGCGCTCTCTCCGATCCAGGCCTGTCTAGGCGGAAAGAGTGATCGGACTGTGAAAAATCGGGAACATGGGTAGAATTTTTAGCGAAAATTGAGATCGATTCCGCATTCCCAAATCAGCCGGCGCGCGCCGGGCGGGTGTCGGAACGCGTGCGCCGGACCGCCGCGTCGGCCCATGCCGGCGCACGAATTGCTATTCAATGTCACGATTCAGGCGTAGGATCGCGCCAAGCCCTCGACGCCAGGTGCCGGCCCCGGCGGTATTGGTCAGACCGGTCGATTTGATCGGAGATCAGTCATGGCAAACATCGTCGCCACAAACACGGGCAGCACGGTCGCCCTGAATACCCGGGACCGCCTCTATGTACCTGAGACCGTCGGAGTGATCGTTGCCGGCGGCATTGGCGTACAAGCTTCGGGTGTTCAACACCTTACCTTGGTCACAGTCGACGGGTCGGTTGTTTCTCTCTCCTACTTTGGCATCTTTCTCGGCTCCGACGGCAATGGGTTCGGCGGGCACACGCTGATTGTCGGCGGGGCCGGTGTGGTGCGAACGATTGATACCAGATCATCTTCCGCGATCTACATGAATGGCAGCGATTCCGCTTTCCAGAACTGGGGCGAGGTTACCGGAACTTGGGGCGCTCTTCTGGACGATTTCGACGACGGCTCTGTCGTGAACCACGGCGTGATAGCGGGTGAGTGGGGCGGGCTATCTTTCAGTTCTTCAGATGATGCTCATGTCGTAAATAGTGGTCAGATTTCGGGATTTCACGGGATCCAGATCTACAACGCGTCGATAGCGCTCGAGAATTCAGGCGCGATAACGGCCACCGGGGCAACCGGCAATGCCGTGAACGCGACAAACGCGACGGATTCGATCGTTCTCCACAATTCCGGGACGCTTTCGGCCATGGGAACGGCTGTGGCGCTGGGCGACTACAGCGATCTGATGTCGAACACCGGGACGGTCCGGGGCGACATCCGCATGGCCGGCGGCCAGGACATCTACAGCGGCGCCAGCGGCGTGGTGCATGGCCGCGTCTATGGCGGCGCGGGCGACGACCAGCTCAGGGGTGGCGATGCCATCGATGCCCTGTTGGGGGAGGCGGGCAACGACGTGCTGCTGGGTCGCGGTGGCGACGACCAGCTGACGGGCGGGGGCGGCAGCGACCTCCTGCGCGGAGGCAATGACGACGACACGCTCTCGGGCGGCAAGGGCGCCGACCAGCTTTTCGGCCAGAACGGCGACGACGGCCTCAGTGCCCATGCCGGCAACGACACCCTGCGCGGCGGGCGCGGTGACGACCTTCTGAGCGGCGGCAGCGGCAAGGATATCCTCGACGGCGGCCGCGACGACGACCGGCTGACCGGCGGAACGGGCGCCGACGTCTTCGTGTTCGCCCGCAACGCCGGCGACGACACCATCACGGATTTCGCCAATGGCACGGACAAGATCGACCTCACGGATTTCGGACTGCGCGCGGCGAGTTTCGCCAGCACCGTCGGCAAGGCCCTGTCCAACGCCGGGGGAGGTGACACGCTGCTCGATCTGGGCGCGCTGGGAGGGCAGGGCTCGGTGCTGATCGAGGGGCTGCCACGGGCCCAGGCCGGCGCCTCGGACTTCATCTTCTGAGCCCGTTCAGCCCGCTTGACGAGGCCCCGGCCCGGCCCCATAAGCCGATCCATGACCGACCTCGCGCATATCCGAAATTTCTCGATCGTGGCCCATATCG
>JAGRMP010000136.1 GCA_020441225.1 Maritimibacter sp.
TCGGGTCGATCTGGCGGATCATCTCTCCGACCAGATCGCCGCCCTGGTTGACCTCCGCGACCAGCCGCGCCGCGCCATGGCGCTCGTAGGCCGCCACCGCCGCCTCGGCCCAGACCGTGGGTTTCGCGCCGCTCACGCTCGCGTCTTCCAGCACAACGGCCTGCCAGTCGCGGGGCGGGCCGGAGGCCACCACGCCGACCGCGACAATACCGCATTCGTCGGAGCCCTTGTGTCCGGTGACCGGCGGGTCGACGGCGACGACCACCCGGTCGAACTCTGGCGGTTCGTCGCACCGGAGCTCCTCGAGTTGCGCCGAGGTCCACAGGGCGCCTTCCACGTCTTCGACCAGGACGCCGTCGAGCTCCTGCCGACCGAGACGCGTGCCGCCGTAGCGCGCCTCGACCTCTTCGAGAAAGGACCGCGCGAGATAGGCACGATTCGCCTGGGTGCCGGCGTGGGTGGTCACCGTCGAGGAGGTTGCGAGGATCTTCTTGAGGATTTGGACGTTGCGCGGCGTGGTCGTAACCACCTGGCGCGGATCATCGCCGAGCCGCAGGCCGAACTGGAGCATATCCCAGCTCTCCTGCGCCTTCTTCCATTTTGCGAGTTCATCGACCCAGGCGGCGTCGAACTGCGGACCGCGCAATGCCTCGGGTTCATGCGCCGAGAACGCCTGCGCGATCGCGCCGTTCGGCCAGACCAGCCGCCGCCGGGTCGCTTCCCAGGTCGGACGGCGGTCGGGCGGCGAACAGGCGACAAGACCGCTGTCACCGAAGACCATGACCTCGCGGACCTGATCCATCGTCTCGCCGACCAAGGCAACGCGGGATGCGCGCCCGGGATCGCGCGGGCGCGCGCCTTCGACCTGGGACCGGACCCATTCGGCACCGGCGCGGGTCTTGCCTGCACCTCGGCCCCCGAGAATCACCCAGCTGCGCCAGGCGCCCTGCGGCGGAGACTGGTGCGGCAGCGCCCAGAAGTCGAACAGCCAGGGCAGAGCGGCCAAAGCCTGGTCACTCAGCTCCTCCAGAAAGTCCCTCTGTGCCGGTTCGCTCGCGCAGGAGAGCCAGTCTGCGCCCGATTTCAGCCCGGGCGGCGTCGAGATCAAGTTCGGCCCGCAATGCGCCGGAGGTGTCGTCGTCGAGTTTTGCAAGGCGCTGCCTTTCGTTGAAGATCGTTTGGATTGCGGACCTGGCCTCGCCCGCGAGTTTTGCCGCCTTGGCGACCGCACTGTCCTCGCGGCCGTGAAGGTCGTCCGCCAGCGCGTCGAGCGCGCGCAGAACACGGTTGAAGTTCTTCTCGGCCAACGCGACCGGGTCGAACGCCGTGTCCTGACCTTGTGTCCCGGGTTCGGATGCCCTGCCCCGCGCGGTTGGTTTCTTGTTTTTGCCTGTCATCTGCTGCCTCGGTTGATTGCGCCTGCACGACGAACACGAAAAAACCGGCCCGAGCCTTTCGGCCCGGCCGGTTGTTCATGTCGTCCAGCGTGGGAAAAGATCTACCACGGAGCGGGCTTTCGGTCAAATTCCACCGGCAGCACGGCATCCGGCCCGTTAACACTTTTCCAACCATGCGCGAGCACGGCATGGGCAATTCCCCGCCCGCTCGAAAAGTTTTTTTCTCACGAAATCTTGTGGGTTTTTGCGACTTTGGGGCCAAATCAGGAGGAAAACCGGTTGATCCTCGGTTACAGTAGCCCCATGTCCCGCTTTCCCTTTCCTTGCGTGCCTTCCTGCTATA
Source organism: Maritimibacter sp. (assembly GCA_020441225.1). Next base: position 1,741 of record JAGRMP010000136.1, read on the forward strand.
GTTTCCACCCCGCGCCGGGCGGCTCCGACCGGTTAGATTGTCGACGGTCCTGACTGAATGAAACCTAAGTTCGCGCTCGACCTCAGCCATGAGGGCATCAACCTCCTGCATCGCCGCAAAGGGGGCTGGTCGCTTGTCGGCTCCGTTGACCTGGACGACCCGGAGATGTCTGCGCATCTCGCCGACCTCCGACGCCGAGCCGCGGCGCTGGAAAGCGGCGGGCTGACCTGCAAGATCATCATTCCGAATTCGCAGGTTCTTTACACCACGGTTGAAGCCCCGGGCCCCGACGACATCGCCCGCGAAGTGCAGATCCGGTCCGGGCTCGACGGGCTCACGCCCTATCCGGTCGGCGAGCTGGTGTTCGACTGGCGCGCAGCCGGGGAACGCGCGCGGGTCGCCGTGCTCGCCCGCGAGACCATGGACGAGGCCGAGACCTTTGCCGTCGAGCACCGGTTCAACCCGGTGAGCTTCGTGGCCCGCCCACCGGCCGGCGAGTTTTCCGGCGAGCCGTTCTTCGGCAAGACCCGCGCCGCCACCAAGATTCTCGGCCCAACCGAACGCGTCGAACCGGATGCGAGCCCGGTGCCCCGCAAGCCGCCGACGATGGAGCCGTCGTCGGCCCCGGCGCCAAGCACCGCGCCGGCAATGGGAACGGCGCAAGAGCCCGACTACGATCCGGCGCCGCACTCGCCGGGCGAGTTGGCGTGGCATCCTGCCGCCGATCCCGCGCCCGCCCAGCCGGCACCCTCCGCTTCGCCCGCGTCGCCGCCGGTGTCGGGCCGGGATCCGGACTTCGAGCCCGAGAAACGCGCGGTACCGGCGCGACCGGACCCGAGCGACGATCCTTTCGCCGAGCTTGATGCGATCCAGGCAGAGTTGTCGGGCGACCTGAGCGCGACGCCCGCCTTCCGACCGCGGTCCGCCCGGCCACAGGGCCGGTCCGCCCGCCCCGCATCCGCGACCGACCAACCGGTTGCGCCGCCGCTTGCCCCGTTCCCGCCGACATCCGACGAGGCCGACGCCATGCCCGCGCCGCCGGCCGCCGGCCCCGCGCCCGGGAAAACCAAAGCGCAACCGTCGGCCGCCGCAACCGAAAGACCCGGCGGGCAAGGTGTGGCGCCGCGCGGGCCGGACGACCGCCATTCCTCGGAAGCGGACGCGCCGGGCAAGGCACCGTCGAGACCGCCTTCCGCGTCCGGACCTGAGGACGATACGCCTGCATCGCCGGGCGTGGCCTTCAGCACGCGCCGCAACGGCGGCCACACAACGACCACGGCCACGCCAACCGCACGGAGCGCATCTGCGGACGCCGATCGCGACGCGGACACGCGCGCCAAAGTGCAGCCCGCCTCGGCCCCGCCCGCGCCGCCGCCGCAGCGCCAGCCGCGCAAGGAGGGGTCACCTGCCGACCGCCGCCGCGCCGACATGGCCGACGCCCTGTCCCGCCCGTTGCCAAGCGGCAACGGCACGTTCGGCAAGGGACCGAAAGCACCGGACAAACCCGCCGGACGCAGCCTGTCCGAGGCGGTTCGCGGCGCCGCGGGCGGTCTGCGGTCCTTTGGACAGAAGCGGGCGCCCAGCACCGCGGACGATGCGCGGGACGGCACCAGGAAGGACCGCCCCGAGAAACCCGCCGACAGCTCGATGACGGCGTTGATGCGTGGCGCCGGGTCGCGCGAGGCACGCATCAGCCCCGATCAATATGCCGATGAACCCGACCTGCTCGCCCCCGGCGTCGCCGCCAACGAAGCCGCGGACGGCGGCCCGCGGGTGGTTCCGCCGCCGACACCGGCGACGCCCCGGACAGACAAGCCGGCCGCTGCCAGTGCCCCGGTCCATTCGGACAGGACCGCGCCGTCGTCTTCGCCGGCCCCGGCGAAACCCATCGCGCCGCCGCCGGCGACGTCGACCCCCGAGCCGCGACCGGCCGAGAGCATTCCACCCGCCACCGCCCCGGCACCCGGCGCGCCGGCCCGCAAGGCGCGCGCGCCCGAACTTGCGCCCGCCACGGCACCGCCGATTCCGAAGCCCCCTACCAGCGAAGCGGAAGCGCTGACCGTGTTCGGGGCGCGCCGGACGGAGGAAAAGCGCGGTAGCCGCAAGTACCTCGGCCTTCTGCTGACGCTGCTCCTGCTGCTCGCCATGGCGATCATCGGCATGTGGTCGAGTTTTTTCGTTGACGATACCGATCCGGCGCAGTTCAACCCGGATGGCGACGCAACCGCCCCGGCAACGCCGGAGCCCACGCCCGGAACCGAGAGCGCTGCGCCGGATGACGCCGGAACGGGCACCGGTGACGCACCGACCGGCGACACAGAGCCGGCCGCCTCCGATGGCGATACGACCGGCGACGCCGACACGGCGCCGACACCGCAGGTTCTGAGCCAGGCCGAAGCCGAATCCCTCTACGCAGAGAGCCAGATCTGGCAGCGCGCCCCAGAGACCCTCGGCGAGCCCTTCACCCCGGCGCTGGAACTGAGCCCGGTCGATGGGCCGGATGCGCCTGCTGGCACGCCGGATGCACCGGAGGTCGCTGCTGCGCCCACGATACCTGCTGCGCCAAGCGGTGCCGGCGACCGCGCTGCACCGCTGCCGCCGCCGCCCGCCGACACGGTTTTCGACCTGGGCGACAACGGCCTCGTCGCGCCTTCGCCCGACGGCACCGTCAGCCCCACGGGCATAATCGTTTTCGAGGGCGCGCCCGCCGCGGTCCCGCCCGCCCGGCCGACGCCGCCGGCCCTTCCCGAGGCCGCGCCTGGGGCCGCTCCCGATGGCGCCACACCGGACGCTGCCACACCGGAAGCGGCGACGCCGGACAATGCCGCACTGGACGATGCCGCGCTCGAACAGGCCGTCGAACAGGCTGTCGAGGCCGCGGCCGCGCTGACCGACGGCGCCCCGGTGGCCGACCTCCCCGAGGTCCGGCCGGAACCCCGTCCAGAAGACCTCCCGGCCCCGGCCGAGACCGAAACGCCCACGCCGGAGGCGCCTGCGCCTGACACCGGCGCGGCCTTGAGCGCGGATCCGGCCGACGGCACGGTGACACCCGTCGCCGCCGATGCGGCCTCGATCGAAGCGGCAGTCGATTCAGCGGCCGCCAATTTCGTCAACGCCACCGACCTCGCGGTCGTAACATCCGTCAAACCTTCCAAGCGCCCGGCGGACATCGACCAGATCGTTCGGGCCGCGATGGCCAGGGCCGCAGAAGCGCCGGTCGCCACGCCCGCGGCCGCAGATGCCGCGGCCACGACCACCCCCGCCATCCCCACCAGCGCCAGCGTCGCCAACCAGGCGACAACACCAAACGCCATCAACCTGCGTGAGATCAACCTGCTGGGTATCAGCGGCCCGACGAATGCGCGCCGTGCGCTCGTGCGCATGGAAAACGGGCGCTACGTCACCGTCAAGGTTGGCGATCGGCTCGATGGCGGGCGCGTGACGTCGATCACCAGCGACGGGTTGACCTATCAGAAGGGGTCGCGGAACTATACGCTGCAGCTTCTGCCGCTTGGCTGAGGCGCGCGGTTCGCACCGATACACGCCTCCGCCGGACAGCCGGATGCGCTCGTTCAGCTCACCGCGGCGCGCCACAACGGTTTTGACAAAACCGTTGCCAAGGCATTTTTGAAACGCCTTCCCCGCCCGGCCCGAACCGTCGTTTTCGGCGTGTCAGGTTTCCCTCAGCCTCAGCCGGCGCTGACCCCGGCCTCGGCAAAGGTCGCCATGCCGGAATGGCATGCGATGGCCCCTCGCAACAGATTGATGGCCAGGGCCGCGCCAGACCCTTCGCCGAGGCGCATGCCAAGCGACAGAAGGGGGGTCTTGTCGAGCGCATCGAGCAGCCTGCCGTGCCCGGCCTCTGCCGAAACATGGCCCGCCACAGCATGGTCGAGCGCCCCGGGAACCGCCAGCGCCAGCGCCGCCGCGGCGGCGGTGCAGATGAAACCGTCAAGGATCACCGGGATTCGGTCCGTCCGCGCCCGGGCGATCGCCCCGGCCATCGCCGCGAGTTCGCGCCCGCCAAGGCATCTGAGCGCTTCCAGCGGATCCCCGGACGCCTCCGGATTGGCCGCAAGCCCCGCACCCACCACCTGCGCCTTTCGGGCGAGCCCCGCGTCGTCCACCCCGGTGCCGCGCCCCACCCAATCGACCGGCGCGCCACCGAACAGCGCGTGCGCAAGCGCGGCGGCGGCGGTGGTGTTACCGATCCCCATCTCACCGACCACAAGAAGGTCCGTGTCTGCACCGACGGCCGTCCACCCGACCCCGAGCGCGTCGATGACCTCCGCTTCCGACATCGCCGGGCCCTTGGTGAAATCGGCCGTGGGCCGGTCGAGTGCCAGCGCATGGACATCCATCCGCGCGCCCGCAAGCTTCGCGAGCTGGTTGACCGCGGCGCCACCGGCTTCGAAATTCGAGACCATCTGTACCGTCACCTCGGGCGGAAACGCCGATACCCCTTGCGCCGTCACGCCGTGATTTCCGGCGAAGACGATCACCTGCGGCCGTTCGATCTGCGGCCGCGGGTTGCCACGCCAGCCGGCGTACCAGATTGCCAGCTCTTCGAGCCGTCCCAGCGCGCCCGGCGGTTTGGTCAATTGGCCGTTGCGCGCTTGCGCACCTGTTCGGGCCGCGGTGTCCGCCGTGGGCGCCGCAGCGAGGCGTTGGCGAAAGGCGGCGAGCGAGGAAAACGGGACGTCGGGCACGGGCGGGCTCCTGTTGATCTGGGTCTCGGGTTTCTTTAGCGATATCGTGCGCCAGGAAAAACCGGAAACCCACGATGGCCCAGCCCTCTGAACAACGCGCGCTCCCTGCCGACCTCGCCGAGGCGCTCGGCCTGCTTACACGCCTGCCCGTGCCCGTTCACAGCCCGCGTGGCGCCGCCTCGGCCTGGGCCTGGCCAGTGGCCGGTCTCGCCATTGCGCTTCTCACCGGCATGGTCGCCGCCATTGCCCTGCGTCTGGATCTGCGCCCCGAGCTGGCTGCCGGTGTCGCGCTTGCCGCGCAGATCGCCCTCTCCGGCGGGTTGCACGAGGACGGACTCGCCGACACCGCCGACGGCTTCTGGGGCGGCTCCGCGCCCGCGCGGCGCCTCGAGATCATGAAAGACAGCCGGATCGGCAGCTACGGCGTGATTGCGCTGGTCCTGTCGCTCGGCCTGCGCTGGCAGGCTTTGAGCCTGTTGTTCGCGTCGGGGCACGTGGCCGCCCCGCTCGTTGCGGCGGCGGTGCTGTCGCGCGGCACAATGGCCGTTCTGATGTCTGCCCTGCCCAATGCGCGCGGCGAGGGCCTGTCGGCCTCGGTCGGCCGCCCGTCCCAGGGAACAGCCCTTCTCGCGGTCGGGGTCGCGCTTGCACTGAGCCTTGCGGCGGTCGGCTGGGCGATCCTCGGTCCGCTCCTGTGGCTGGCGCTCGCCACCATCGGCCTCGCGGGCCTGGCGCGAGCCAAGATCGGCGGTCAGACCGGCGACGTCCTTGGCGCTTCCCAGCAGATCGGCGAGGTCGCCGTGCTCATCGCGCTGGCAAGTGCACTCTGATCCGACCCGCCTTCAACAGCACACCGCCGCCCGGCTCGGGCGGCGGCGCAAGTGTTTTCGTCGGTTCTGATCGGCAGACCCCCGGCAACTGCGTTTCGGCGTCGCGGGGATCCTTCGGCCCGAAGTCAGGCCGCGCGCGAGGTCAGCACGTCGCCGACCTGCTTCTGGGCGGCAATCTCGTCGCCGCCGGCCACCGCGGCCACTTCGCGGGTCAGACGCTCCAGCGCGGCCTCGTAGAGCTGGCGCTCGGAATAG
>JAGRMP010000137.1:0-6040 GCA_020441225.1 Maritimibacter sp.
GTCGCGCATCTGCCCTATCTCGCCGATACCGCCCGGCTCGAATATGCACTCCGCGAAGCCTACCACGCCGCCGATTCAATACCGGTCGCCCGCGAAAGACTGCAGGATCCGCGCCTGCTCGAAGCCCGCCTCACGCTCGCGCCGGCGACCCGGCTCGTCACCTCGCCCTACCCCGTCCATGCGATCTGGCGCGCCAAAACCGAGCCCGGCGCGCCGCCCGCGAACGGCCGTGGCGAAGCGGTGCTCGTGACCCGGCCGGACTGGGACCCGAAGCCGGTCGTCCTCCCTGCCGATGCCGCGCGATTTGTCGCCGCCGTTCTGCAGGGACAAACCTTCGACCGGGCGCTCGCGGCGGCGGGCGAAAACCTCGACCTCGCGGCCCTGCTCACGCTGCTGATCGAGACCAAATCCATCACCGATATCGAGGTGCCCGCATGATCCCCATTCTCCGCACCGGGCTCGGCCGGCTCGACGCGGCCGGCGACGCCGCCCTGCCGCTCCTCGCCCGCTTCGCCTTTGCCGCCGTGCTCGCGCTCTACTACTGGGCTTCGGCGGCCACCAAGCTCGGCGACGGCCTGTTCGGGCTGTTCCAGCCCGCGCTCGGCGCCTATGCCCAGATCTTCCCGCGCGCGATGGAGGCTGCCGGCTACGACCCGTCGCAGCTCGGCCCCTTCGCCTGGGCGGTGGTCACCGCCGGGACGATCGCCGAGTTCGTCCTGCCGGCGCTGATCCTCCTCGGGCTCGCGACCCGGCTCGCCGCGCTCGGCATGATCGGCTTCGTGGTGCTGCAATCGCTCACCGACGTGATCGGCCACGGCGCCGACGCCACCACCATCGGCGCCTGGTTCGACCGACTGCCCGACAGCGCGATCCTCGACCAGCGCCTCTTGTGGGTCTTCGTGCTCGTCACCCTGGTGCTGAAAGGCGCGGGACCGCTCTCGCTCGACCGGCTCCTTGCCCGTCGCGCGGGCCTGTGACGGGGGAGCGATGACGGGGAACAGTGACGGGGGCCTGTGACGGGGATCAGTGACGGATCTCCGGCGACGGATCCGCGGCCGGCCCGCGCGACGGGGCACGCCAGTCTTCCGCACTCCAGTCCTCGGCGCTCCAGAACCGGGCCCCGTAAACCGGGCATTCCCGACCCGCGCATCGGACCCGCGCATCAGACCCGCGCGTTCCGACACGGGCGCTTCAGAAATGCGCCTTGGGCTCGTCCGGCCGGCCTGCCGCCACCGCCAGCACGCCGCCGAGCCCCGCCATCACGATCGGGAACATCGTCGCGACGTTGAAGGAAAAGGCGAGCCACATCAGCCCCGCCGAGGCGACCAGCAGGATCCCGCCCCACAGCGCCCGCATCTTCGCCATCGCGCCCCCCGCGATCGCCAGCACCGGGCCGACCACCGAGACCAGGCGCACGAAGCCGGGGCTGTCGAAGTTCCAGAACTCGCCCACCTCGGGGTTTTCGGCCACGAGCGAGGTCCAGCCATAGCCGAACAGCCCGACGAAGATCCCGATCACCCCGGCGATGATCCCGAGTACGGCGGCGGCATTGCGCATGTCTTCCCTCCAAACCTGCCCCGGTCAGGCCAAACCTGCGCCGAAACCTACCCCGGTCAGGTAGGTCCTCGATCAGCGCATCTCAAGCCACCGGGTCCGGGTTTGCGCACCCCAACCGAGGGTCAGGACACCGCCCGCCTCGATCACCGGCCGCTTCATCAGCGTCGGGTGCGCGAAAATCAGCCGAACCGGATCGCCCTCCCGCTCGCCTGGGTCGAGTCCGCGCCAGGTCGCCGAGCGGCGGTTCACCAGCGCCTCCCCGAAGGCGTCGAAAAACCGTTGGTAATCCGCCTCTTCCAGCGGCGTGGCGCGGATGTCGACGAGCTCGGGCGCATGGCCCGCAGCCGCGAGCTCGCCCATCGCGCGTTTCACCGTGTCACAGGTGCGAATGCCGTAAACCTTCATATTCCAGCCCGATTTCACGAATCTTTCACTTGCGTTTCGGGGCGCATGCGCCAATCTAGATGCCGTGACGACAGAACTTCGGACGACCGCTCCCTCTATGGGGCAGCTTAAGACTTGAAGACTGGCTGCACCACCCCGGCACAATACCGTGGCCGGGTCACAACCAAGGAGAGAACGGATGGCCACTGGCACCGTGAAATGGTTCAACGCCACCAAAGGCTTCGGCTTCATCGCCCCCGATGACGGCGGCAAGGACGTCTTCGTCCACATCTCGGCCGTCGAGCGCGCCGGGCTGCGGGGCCTCGAAGAGAACCAGAAGATCGAATACGAGATGATTTCGGGCCGCGATGGCCGCGAATCCGCGGGCGACCTGAAAGCGCTCTGAGCGCGCAGGACCTCACGGACCTCAGAGATTTTCGACCCCGCGGGCACCTGTCCGCGGGGTCTTTTCGTCTCCGGGCGCGGTGCCCCCCGGGAGTAAGCCTTTTGAGTGCACTGTGGGGGTGAGCCTTGGGGGGGAGCCTTGGGACAGCGTGCCCTCCCGGGCCTTTGCCGTCCGCGCCCGATCCCGGCCCACGCCCTGTCCCCGCCCGATCCCTGCCCTTGCCGGGTCCGTGCCCAATCCCGTCCCCGGCCCCCGTTCCCTGTCCCTGCCCGGTCCCTCTTCTTGCCCGGCCCTCCGCCCCGACCCGCCCCCGCACCCGCACGGCGCCGGTGCCGCCAAGGGCGCATGACCGCCCAGGCCATCGCGCGACCGATGTCTCGCCCGACCGCGATGCCGTCCGGCGTGCCGCCCCGCCCGCACCGCATCGCGCGGCCCGACCGCAGCCCCCGCGTCCCCCCGGTCTCGACCCCACCCGGCCACCGCCGGGTTTGACCCGCGCGCCAAAGCCGCCTAGCGTATGCGCGGGGCGCATTCGCCCGGACCCGCGCCGGGCCCCGGGCAGACGTGAAGGAGACCACCGCCGATGACCCTTTTGCCAACCCGCACCGCCACCCGCCTTGCCGCGCCGGTCCTGCTCGCAAGCCTCCTCTCGGCCCCCCTCCCGGTCACGGCCCAGACCCTTGTCGATGCCACCGACCTCGACAGCATCCTCGCCATCGCCAAGGATTACGGCACCGCCGAGCTCGAAAAGGACTCGACCGGCGACCCGATGGTCTCGGGCACCATCGGCCCGACCCAATACGCGGTGTTCTTCTACGGCTGCACCGACGGCGCCGACTGCACCACGATCCAGTTCATGTCGAGCTACGTGAATACCGGCAGCGTCGACAGCGAACTGATCAACACCTGGAACGCCGAAAAACGCTTCGGCAAGGCCTTCCTCGACGACGAGGGCGACCCGGTGATCGAGATGAACGTCAACCTCTGGTCGGGCGTGAGCGAGAACAACCTCAACGACACCTTCGACTGGTGGCGCGTGGTTGTGGAGAGCTTCGAAGAATACATCGGCTTCGAACACGCAGACGAAGACGAGACCGCAACCACCACCCCCGTGACCCGCGAGGCCGAAGCGCCGACGACCGCGCCCGCCACGGGCAACCCGACGGCGCAAGGGATCGGCCTGGGGACGCTCGGCGGCGGCGCGAAGGTTAAGGTTAATCGGTGAGGGGGCCGCGCTTCTGCCGCGGTCTATCTGGAGTGTTCGTCTTCCATTGTTCGCCTAATCGAATCCACCAACCGGCTCCCGGCCCCAACGATCTTCGAGAGAACTAAGAGTTGTTCTCGGCAAGCAACGCTCTCAACTTTCTTGGGGTAGTTCAACCGATGGTCAACTTCACCCCAAATTTCCTCGAACAAAGTTCTCACCTGAACCTCACAACACAACGGCGACTCTCTGTGGGGGCGAATCAAGTAATGAACACTCGTGTAGAAAGTATCACGCGTTTCAACGTCGAGGTCGAAACGCTCAAAAAATTGTCGCGCTTCAGGGTCCCACGTAAACGCTTTAGGACGCTCATCCAAATACCAATCCCCCAAATCGACCTTACCCCTAACAATCCTATCGACATCTGCGAAATCTTGCTGAAACAATAGCAACACCCGCACACCCACCAAGTCTGTAACCTCAGAAAAAAGGTTGTCTGGTGTAATGTCTCGACCTTTGGCAGATTTGCGCGCTATTTTCTCCCGAAGATGAGCCTCGTTCTTGATTCGGCTCCGAGACGAATGGACTTTACCTTTCGTTTCGAATGATAATTCCGGGTGGTCTACAAGGTATCCCTCCACATTTTTCATATGACTCGTCAACTCATGCTTCATGTCCACAAAGCGTTCACGAATATCCTCCCACTGAACGTCACTCATCTAACGCTTCCAGCCTCTTCAAAAGGTCTTTCGCGAAAACTCGATAATTCCTACCGACTTCTTCATACCGCTTTCTATTTCCGCTGATATTCGACTTATCTTCCTGAGAAAGAGATGGACAGGATGGAAGATCCCACATGGGTGTGTGATAAGTTTGAGCTTGGCTTGGATAGGTGTTGTTTGTGTAGATAACCGCGCTTTCACCAATGGACTCCCGCAACACCGAGTCTTCCAGATTAGCCATGTCGTCACGGTCAATTGCAGAGAAAATCTCATCCGGCATGCTCACAGCATATTTGTAGTGCGCGCTGGCCAGGCCCAGGTTGTTTGTGGACTTTTGACCAGTGAGTTTTTTCGCATTGAACAGCGTATACCCGACAAATCTGACGAATCGATCCGGGAACGCCGATCTTTTTTCCTTTGAAAGAAAATGAAAAATACTCTCAAACTGACCCTTCCAGACCCGCAGTGCCGCGCCAATATTTCTGATCCCGTAAATTGAGAACAAATCAGGCCCACCGGGAACGATAAAGGCGTCAGCTAGAGACAGAATGTTTCTGTTGAGAGCCCCAAGTGATGGGGATGTGTCCAGTAGAACAATATCAAATCCCTCCCTTTTGGCATATTCAAGAGCCAGAGTTCTAATTCGCGTCGCCGTCTTGATCGAAAGCGGATCCCCTTGATAAACACCACTCCATCGCTCGCCGACTTTGGCCTCAAACAAATGGAGTGTCAGTCGACCAGGAATTAAGGAAAGGTTCCTCGCAATCGAAAGAGGTGGCGGAATGTTTTCCGGCTCTGCAGTCCCGTCCTCTGTAGGTTTGAGAACAAAATGGATAGAGCGGGGATCCTTGGTAAGCTTGGAAAACTCTGCTTCACCAAGTGCGTTTCGCGCATACTCATAACTCTCAATAAACGCGTCCTCAGCCTCCCATATCTCGGCGATTTTGTTTTCATCAATACTGAAAATTGTCAAATTGCACTGTGGGTCTAAATCAATAGCAAGGACCTTCGTACCCGTTTGTGCCAACGCGTGCGCCAGGTGAAATGACAGTGTTGTTTTTCCTACACCGCCTTTGTTGTTAAACACTGACAGCAAGATCGGCTTTTTCATATTCACCCCCTCAAAACCCCCTCAAACTCCCGCCATTCCCCCTTCGACATCCCCGAAGTCTCCTGGGTGACAGTCTCACCCTTGACCATTCGCCGCACGCAATCAAGAGCGGTGGCGGAGAGCGTGGCTCCCCCCATGCGGTAGTCCTCGAAGGCGCGGTAGGCGAACGGCACCCAGTCGGCCACCACCGCCGCGATGGCCTCGGCGTAGACNNTAGACGCGGATCTCGTATTGCGCATGCGGGTCGGCCCGCAGCCGCACAAAGTGGAACAGGTTGTGCAGATCGATTTTCCAGTACCACTGGGTATAGATATTCGCGGGCAGGTTCATCCGCGCAAGCTCCCTTGCCAGCCCGTCCTGGCCCTCCTGCGAGATCATCTCCTCGTAATGGTCATACGCCCGGCCCGCGTCGGCCTTCAAGATCTCCAGCACCCGCCCCGCTTCCGCGTCCGACAGCACCGCGCCCCGGCCCTGGTTGTTGACCGCGGATTGCGCCGCCAACTGTTCGCGGGCGGGAATATAAAATTCCCGGTCCAGGATCGAATACCGCGCCGAATACTCGTTCACATTCGCCGTCCGGTGCCGGATCCATTGCCGCGCCACGAACACCGGCAGCTTCACATGCAGCTTCACCTCGCACATCTCGAACGGGGTCG
>JAGRMP010000137.1:6062-9882 GCA_020441225.1 Maritimibacter sp.
CGGATCAGCCCCTCGTCGTTCTGCACGCTCTTGGTGCCCTTGCCGTAGCTCACCCGCGCCGCCTGGCAGATCGCCGCGTCGTCGCCCATGTAGTCGATCACCCGGACAAAGCCGTGGTCGAGCACCGGGTGGGCGGTGTAAAGATGCGCCTCCATCCCCGGAACGGTGGCGCGCAGGGTCTGGGAAGACTGGGCGCGAAGGGCGTCGATCTCGGCGTTCTGCTCGGGGCTGAGGGGCATGACGAATCTCTCTCCTGTCAGGTCTGCGCCACTATATCTTGGGGGACGCGCCCGCGCACCCACAGGGACGCGGCCGTTTGCGGGCTTGACGCGGGACCCGGCGCTCTGGCGTGATGCATCCATGCGCCGCTCCACACGCCTGCTCCACATCACCCGCGCCCCTGGGCCCGCCGCGCCGGGCGCGCGCGGCGCTCACCGTGCGGTGGGCCGGGCGCTCCGCGCTGCCGCTCTCCTGGTGCTCGCCGCCGTTCCGGCCGCGGCCCAGGACGGCCCGTGCCGCCAGGCGCTGGCGCTGGGGCTCGACGTCTCGGGCTCGGTCGACGGGGCCGAATACCGGCTGCAGCTCGACGGGCTCGCCGCCGCCCTCAGCCATCCCGACGTGACCGACGCCCTGCTGGCCACCGCCGGCGCGCCGGTCAGCCTCGCGGTCTACGAATGGTCCGGCCCCACCAGCCAGGCGCTGATCGTCGACTGGACCGCGATCACCGATGTCGTTGCGCTCGCGGGCGTGACCGAGCGGCTCCGGGCCAACACCCGCACGCCGGCCGACCCGTCGACGGCGCTCGGCACCGCCATCCTCGTGGGCGGACAATTGCTGGCGCAGCGGCCCGACTGCTGGAAACGTACGCTCGACATCTCCGGCGACGGCGAGAGCAACACCGGCCGCCGGCCCCAGGACCTCGACGATGCGCCGGAGCTTGCCGGGATAACGGTCAATGCCCTGGTGATCGCGCCGGACACGATCGCGCCGCCCGCCGGGGCGCAGGGGCTCCTGGGGTATTTCGAAACCTACGTCATCCGCGGCCCCGGCGCCTTTGCCGAACACGCGGAAGATTTCGACGCCTACGAGGCGGCGATGGTGCGCAAATTGCTCAAGGAACTGCAGGGGATGGTGGTCGGCGCCGCCAGCCCCGGGCCCGGGGCCGCCATGAACGGGCCTGAGACCGCCATGAGAGGGCGCGAGACCGCCGGCCCGACCCCAGGCCTGGCGGTTCGCTAGGCGCCGCATTCGCAATACGTCGCGGCGGTGAGGCGTAAGGCGCCCCGGGATCATGGGCCAGACACGACCCCGGACCCTGACACGAGCCCGGACACGAACCCGGACACGAACCCGGACAGGCACCCGGACACGAACCCGGCCAGGCACCGGGCACGGCTCCATTCACCGCCCCATTCACCGCTCCATTTACAGTCGCGGGCACAGCCCCATTCGCCGCCCCGGATATGGCCCCGGATATGGCCCCGGACACGGCCCCTTCGCCGCCCCGGTCACTGCCGTCCCGGCTACCGTCGCTCCGGACGCCGCGCCGAACACGGACCCTTAGGGCCGAGATACGCTGGCCGCGTTACGCCGAATCCCTGGCGCGCCCGGCCGCGGTCGGGTCTTTGTGCGCGGGCGGCGCCGGGATCGGCACCCGGCCCCCAGGGTCAGGTTCCGGCCGGGGTCAGTAGATGTAACGGATCTGGTCGGTCCAGAACCGCTCCACCCGTCTCAGCGAGATGTTGATGTCTTCGAGCGACTCGGGACTGACGACATTGCGCGTCTCCATCCCGTCGGCGTGGCGGGCGAAGAGCTTCGACACGACGTCGCGCACCGCGCGGCCCTTGGGGGTGAGCCGCACCCGCACCGAGCGGCGGTCGATCTCGGAGCGCTGGTGGTGCATATAGCCCATCTCCACCAGTTTCTTGAGGTTGTAGGACACGTTCGAGCCCTGGTAATAGCCGCGCGATTTCAACTCGCCGGCGGTCACCTCGTTCTCGCCGATGTTGAAGATCAAGAGCGCCTGCACGGCGTTGATCTCAAGCAGGTTGAGGCGTTCGAATTCGTCCTTGATCACGTCAAGCAGCAGCCGGTGCAGCCGTTCGACGAGACCCAGCGTGTCGAGGTATTGTGCGGTATAGGCAGGCCGCACCCCCTCTTCGATCGGGATCTGGATACTCATGCAGCTCTCCACGTCGTCTGGTTCGCAACGCAGATTGCCTCGGAGTGGCGAAGATAACGTTAAGCCGACCGAAAAAATCGGTCGAAAATCCGACCAATTCGAAAAACCTGGTTAATCCCGCGCCCGCGCCGTTGCATGTCCGGCGATCTCGCCGACCAGCCCGGCATAGTCCGCGGGCGCCGCCGCCTGGCCGGTGACCCAGAGATAGAGGTCCTGGTCGTTTTCCTCGAGCAGCGCCTCGTAACGGTCGAGGACCTCGGCGGCGAGCCCGTCGAGCCTGTCGTCGGCGAAACGGCCAAGGATGATGTCCATCTCCTTGGTGCCGCGCCGGTGCGAGCGCATCGACAGACGTTTCAGCCGGTGCTCCGGGGTCTCGCTCACGACATGCCCCCTTCCAGCACGCGTTGCAGATGTTTCTCCAGCCGGGCCAGCCGTTGCGCGGCGGTCTCGATCTCGCCCTTGAGCTCGCGCATCTCCAGCAGGATCGCGCGGGCGTCCTTCGACAGCGGGTCCTCTTCGCCCGGCGGCGCCACCCCGTCGCCCTCGCCGTTCAGGAGCCACATCAGCGAAACGTTCAGCAGCCCGGCAAGCATCTGCAGCCGGTTGGCGCGGGGCTCGGAGAGATCGTTCTCCCACCCGGCGATGGTCTTGCTCTTCACCCCGAGGCGTTTGGCGAGGCTCTTCTGGCTGAGCCCGGCGGCTTCGCGCGCGGCGGCGAGCCGGTCGCCGAAGGTCGCCCGCTCCTCGGAGTACCAGCCCTCGGCCGCATCCGCCGCTTCGGCCTCATCTACGTCCGCTTCGGTCAACGCATCGGTGTCTTTGGTCATCGGGGTCCTCCAAAATGCCCGGCCCCGGCAATCAGCTTGATCGGGCCACGCCGGGAGCCTAGAAGATCCTCGCGCCTTTCACAAACCCGGGACCGACCATGAGCTTCCTGTCCGCGACCCTCGCCCGTGTCAAACCGTCTCCGACCATCGCCGTCACCACGCTCGCGGCCGAGCTGCGCGCCCAGGGCCGCGACGTGATCGGACTCGGCGCGGGCGAGCCCGATTTCGACACACCCGACAATATCAAGGCGGCGGCCAAGGCGGCGATCGACGCCGGCAAGACCAAGTACACCGCGCCTGACGGCATCCCGGAGTTGAAACAGGCGATCGTCGACAAGTTCGCCCGGGAAAACGGGCTGAGCTATACCACCAAGCAAATCTCGGTCGGCACCGGCGGCAAGCAGATCCTCTACAACGCGCTCATGGCCACGCTGAACCCGGGCGACGAGGTGCTGATCCCGGCCCCCTACTGGGTGAGCTATCCCGACATGGTGCTGCTCGCGGGCGGCGAGCCGGTGGTGATCGAATGCGGCATGGAGACCGGGTTCAAGATGACGCCCGAACAGCTCGAAGCGGCGATCACGCCCAGGACCAAATGGCTGATCTTCAACTCGCCCTCGAACCCGACCGGCGCGGGCTACACCGCCGCCGAGCTCAAAGGGCTGACCGATGTGCTGATGCGCCACCCCCATGTCTGGGTGATGTCGGACGACATGTACGAGCACCTGGTCTTCGACGGATTCGAGTTCACAACCCCCGCCCAGATCGAGCCCGGGCTCTACGACCGCACGCTGACCTGCAACGGCGTGTC
>JAGRMP010000138.1:0-10484 GCA_020441225.1 Maritimibacter sp.
CCGCCGAAGCCTTCGACGAGGAAGGGTTTTTCGTCACCGGCGACGCGATGCGTTTCGTCGTGCCGGGCGACCCGAACATGGGGCTGAAGTTCGACGGCCGGATCTCGGAAGATTTCAAGCTGACCTCCGGCACCTGGGTGCGGGCGGCCCAGCTCCGCCTCGACATGCTCGCCCAGATCGGCGCGCTGGCGCAGGACATCGTCGTGACCGGGGCCGACCGCACCGAGATCGGGATCATGATCTTCCCGAACATGAAGGAGCTTGCGGCCGAGGGTTTTGCCCTCGACGCCGAGGCCGGCGCGTTCACCAACCGGCTGCTCAAGGGCGAGATCGCCCGCCGCCTCGCCGAACGCGCCCGCGAAGTGCAGGGCTCGTCCACCCATGTCGCCCGCGCGATCCTGCTCGCCGAGGGGCCGGACATGGGGGCGGGCGAAATCACCGCCAAGGGCAACCTCAACGCCCGCAAGGTCCTCGACCGGCGCAAGGCGCTTCTGGACCGGCTTTACGACGACGCCGACCCCGCCACCATTACCTTCTGACCCGCGCATCGGGGCCGTCCGGCCCCGACCCGCGCAGCGCCCGCAACACCGGAGACACATATGGTCGATATCACCAAGGTCCGCGCAATCGACATCCACACCCATGCCGAGGAGCCCTGCGGCTGCCATTCGGACGACGGCTACGACGATCTGCAGGCGTCGATGGCGAAATATTTCGGCGCGCCCTGGTCGCACCCGCCCACCATCGCCGAGACCGCCGCGCATTTTCGCGAACAGAACATCGCCGCGGTGATCTTCCCGGTCGATGCCGAGCGCGAGACCGGCTACCTGCGCTACTCCAACGACGAGGTCGCCGAGCAGGTCGCCGAGAACGCGGACGTGCTGATCCAGTTCGCCTCCATCGATCCGTGGAAGGGCAAGATGGGCGTGCGCGAGGCGCGCCGGCTGGTGCGCGAATACGGCGTGAAGGGCTTCAAGTTCCACCCGACCATGCAGGGTTTCTACCCCAACGACCGCATGGCCTACCCGCTCTACGAGGCGATACAGGACGAAGGCGCGATTGCACTGTTCCATACCGGCCAGACCGGGGTGGGTTCGGGCATGGCGGGCGGTAACGGGATGCGGCTCAAATATTCCAACCCGATGTATATCGACGATGTCGCGGTCGACTTTCCCGACCTCAAGATCATCCTTGCTCACCCCTCCTTCCCCTGGCAGGAAGAGGCGCTGAGCGTGGCGACCCACAAGCCCAATGTCTATATCGACCTGTCGGGCTGGTCGCCGAAATACTTCCCCGCAATCCTCGTGCGCTACGCCAACTCGCTGCTGAAAAAGAAGATGCTGTTCGGCTCCGACTGGCCGATGATCAGCCCCGAGAAATGGCTCGCGGCCTTCGAGCAGATCGACATCAAGGACGAAATCCGCCCGGACATCCTGAAAAACAACGCCGCGCGCCTGTTGGGGTTCGACATATGAAACCGTTCTCGGCTCCTATCGACGATATCATGTTCACGCTTGAACACGTGGCCGGCGCCCCCCGGCTGGAGATGTTCGACGCCGAGCTGACGCGCGAGATCGCCCAGCATTTCGCCGCCTTCGCCGAAGGGGTGATCGCGCCCATCGACGAGCCGGGCGACCGCGAAGGCGCCCGGCTCGAGGCGGGCCGCGTGGTGCTGCCCGCGGGTTACAAGGCGGCCTACGACGCCTTTGCCGAACAGGGCTGGCCGGGGCTGACCGCACCCGAAGAGTTCGGCGGGCAGGGGCTCGACGGGGTGATCGGGGCCATCGTCTCCGAGATCGAGACTGGCGCCTCCCAGGCCTTCAACATGCTGGTGAACCTCACGCCGGGGTCGATCCGCACGGTGTTGAAATTCGGCACCGAAGACCAGAAAGCCCGGTTCGTGCCGCCGCTGGTCGAGGGACGCTGGCTGGGCACCATGTGCCTGACCGAGCCCGGCGCGGGGTCGGATCTGTCCCGGATCCGCACCCGGGCGGTGCAGGACGGCGATACCTGGAAGATCACCGGCGAAAAGATCTTCATTTCCGGCGGCGACCAGGACCTGTCGGAGGGCATCTTCCATCTCGTCCTTGCCCGCACCGGCGCGCCCGAGGACGGGGTGAAGGGGCTCTCGCTCTTCGCCTGCCTTTCGCAGGACGAGGCCGGGACCCGCAATGCGGTCAAGACCACCCGGATCGAGGAAAAGATGGGCCTGCACGCCCAGCCCACCTGCCAGCTCGCCTTCGACGGGGCGGATGCCGAGCTTGTCGGCGCCGAGGGCGAAGGGCTGAAAGCGATGTTCACGCTGATGAACCACGCCCGGATCGACGTCGCCCTGCAGGGCACGGCGCATGCCGCCCGCGCCTACGACATCGCCCGCAGCTATGCCGCGGAACGGGTGCAGGGCCGGGGGCTGGCCATCGACCAGCACGGCGATGTCGCCCGGATGCTCGCCGAGATCGACGCCGCGGCGCTGGGCGCGCGGGCGATGGCGCATATCGCGCTGGTCACGATGGAGGCGGGCGACGATCCCTGGCTGCTCGAGTTTCTCACGCCGGTGGTCAAGGCGCATTGTTCCGAGGCCGGGATGCGGGCGGCCGAGACGGCGATGCAGGTGCTCGGCGGCTACGGTTACCTTGAAGAATACCGGTTGAGCCAGGTCTACCGCGACGTCCGGATCGCGGCGATCTACGAGGGCACCAACGGCATCCATGCGATGGGCGTGGCCGGGCGGCTGCTCAGGCTCGAAAACGGTGCGGCCTTCGACGCTTTCGTGCGTTTCGCCGAGGCCCAGGAGCAGACCCCGGGGCTCGTCCGGGCGCTCACCGCCTGGAAGGAGGCGCGTGCCTATCTCGAAACCGGGGTCGATGTCGGGCCGGTCGCCATGCCCTTCCTGCGCCTCACCGCGCGCACGCTCGAACAGGCGGTCTGGGCGCGGATCGCGGCGGCGGCGGACCAGCACCCCGAGCCCGAGCGCATCCGCCGGGCCGCGGCGCTGGTCGCCCGGCAGGCGGCGCGGGCAGAGGCGGATCTCGCCGAGATCACCGGCGCCTGAGCAATGGCCGCCCGGGGCGCACAGCACCCCGGGCCCGGCCCCTTCAGCCCAACAGCACGTCGAGGTGACGGATCACCGAGCGGGCGAGCACATGCGGCTCGTAGCCGCCCTCCAGCATCGATACGATCCGGCCCTCGGCATGTTTCGCGGCGATCTTGACGATCTCGGCGGTGAGCCAGGCGTAATCGTCGTCGGTGAGCGCCAGCGTCGACATGTCGTCGGCGACATGGGCATCGAACCCGGCCGAGACCAGGATCATCTGCGGCTTGAACGCGTCGAGATGCGGCAGCCAGTGCTCGGAAATCGCCTTGCGGAAGGCGGGTCCATCCGTGCCCGCGGGCAGGGGCACGTCGACCAGGTTGGTGGTTTCCTTCTCATGCCCCGTGAAGGGGTAGAACGGGTGCTGGAACGACGAGCAGAACAGAACCCGCGGCTCGTTCTTGAAGATGTCCTCGGTGCCGTTGCCGTGGTGGACGTCGAAATCCACCACCGCCACCCGCTCGAGCCCGTAGACATCGAGCGCGGCCGCCGCGGCGACGGCGATGTTGTTGAACAGGCAAAACCCCATCGCCTGCGCCCGCACCGCGTGGTGCCCAGGCGGGCGGATGGCGCAGAACACCGGGTTGGCCTCGCCGCGCATCACCAGGTCCACCGCCAGCACCCCCGCCCCTGACGCCCGCTCGGCGGCCCGGAGCGACCCGGGGCTCATGACCGTGTCGCCGTCGATCTCGACCGAAGGTTCGCCGGGGCCGGGGGCCATGGCATAGACCCGGTCGATATAGGCCGGGTCATGGACGCGTTCGAGATCGGACCGCGCGACCAGCGGCGCATCGTAATGGCGCAGCACGTAATCCATGCCCGAGGCGATGAGCTGGTTGGTGATCGCTTCGAGCCGCACCGGCGCATCGGGGTGCAGATCGCCGGCGTCGTGGTCGTGGCATTCGTAATGGGAAATGAAACCCAGCATGTCTCCTCCGTCGTCGGTCTCCCCGGGGGCGCGCGCGAATGTGCGAGCTCGCACAGGGTATCAACCCATTGTTATTCTTAATGTTACCGCTAACAACTTCCGCGCGTGGGCGCGGGCGGGCGAAGCGGGGGAGCGCGCCGGAAAATCCACCCGGCGCCGCCCGGTTTTACAGGTTGCGCTCCACCAGCACCAGTTCGGGATCGTCCGGGTCCATCCGCCGGGTAAAGCCGAGGTCGTCCATGAGCTGCAGCATCGGGGCGTTGTTCTTGAGCACCGTGCCCTCCATCACCTGCAACCCGTGGTCGCGCGCGGCGCGGAACAGCGCTTTCATCAGCCGCGTGCCGATGCCCTGGTGGGTGATCTGGTCGCCGACCACCACGGCGAATTCGCACGACCGCCCGTCGGGGTTGATGACGTAGCGCGCCACCCCGACCTGCTGCTCCTGGCCCTCGCGGATCGCCATCGCCACCAGCGCCATCTCGCGCCGGTAGTCGATCTGGGTGAACTGCACCAGCATCTCGGGGCTCAATTCGTTCATCGCCCCCATGAAGCGGAACATCTTGGCCTCGTCCGACAATTCGCGGACGAAATTCTGTTCGCTCTCGGCGTCTTCGGGCCGGATCGGCCGGATGACGAGCGGGGTGCCGTCGATCAGGTGATCCTCGACGACGAGGTGGCGCGGATAGGGGTGGATGGCAACGTGGTCGTAACGCCCCTCCCGTGCCGGGGGCCTGGCCACCTTGACCCGTGCATCGACCGCGAGCACGCCTTCGGGACCGGCGAACAGCGGATTGATGTCGAGTTCGACCACCTGCGGCAGTTCGCAGACCAGATCCGAGATCCGCATGAGCACGTCGATCACCGCCTCGCGGTCCACCGCCTCGCGTTCGCGGAAGGCCGACAGCAGCCGCGAGACCTTGGTGCGGTCGACGAGGCGATTGGCGAGCACCGAATTGAGCGGCGGGAGCGCAACGGCGCTGTCTTGCAGCACCTCGACCATCGTGCCGCCGGCGCCGAACAGGATCGTGGGCCCGAAGATCTGGTCGCGGCTGGCCCCGACCACGAGCTCGCGCGCGCCGGTGAGCCGCGCCATGGCTTCGACGGTCACGCCCTTGATCCGGGCATTGGGCCGGGCGGCCTTGGCGGCGGCGATGATCGAGCGGAAGGCGACCATGACCTCGGCCGCATCGGTGATGTTGATCCGCACCCCGCCGACATCGGATTTGTGCGAGATGTCGGGCGAATTGATCTTGATCGCCACCGGGAAGCCCACGGTCTCGGCGGCGACCAGCGCCGCGGTCTCGCTGTCGGCCTCGATGGTCATGTTTACGGGGATGTGGAAGGCGCGCATCAGCGCCTTGCTCTCCACGTCCGACAGCATGTCGCGGTCGTCGGCGAGCACGGCGTCGACGATCATCCGCGCGCCTTCGAGATCGGGGTGATGGGTTTCGGCCTGGGGCGAGGGGGTTTCCAGCGCCAGCCTGCGGTTGCGGTGGTGCAGCGCGAGGTAGGAGAAGGCCGAGACCGCCGGTTCCGGCGTGGCGAAATCGGCGATCCCGTTGGCCGAGAGGTATTCGCGCGCCTGGCTCACCGAGGTTTCGCCCATGAAACTTGCGAGCACCGGCTTGGTGCGGCGCTTGGGCAGGGCGTCGACCACCGCCCGGGCGATGGCGTCGGCGTCGGTCATGGCCTGCGGCGTGAGCAGCACCAGGATGCCGTCGACATTGGGGTCTTCGTACACCGCCTTGACCGCCGCGCCGTATTCCGCCGCGCCCGCGTCGCCGAGCACGTCGACCGGGTTGCCGTGGCTCCAGTACTTGGGCAGGACGCCGTCGAGCGCGGTCAGGGTCTTGGGCGAGAGCGTGGCCAGCTCGACCCTTGTGTCGCCGGCGCGGTCGGCCGCCAGCACGCCCGCGCCGCCGCCATTAGTGACGATGCCGAGCTTGTTGCCCCCCGAACGCTTGTTGGAGCTGAGGATCTCGGCGGCGGCGAAAAGCTGGCCGAAGGACAGCGCGCGCACCGCGCCGGTGCGTTCAAGCGCCGCGTCGAACACGTGATCGGCCCCCATCAGCGCGCCGGTATGGGTCGCGGCCGCTTTCGAGCTCGATGCATGCCGGCCGGACTTGAGCGCGATCACCGGCTTCAGCCGGGTCGTCGCGCGCATCGCCGACAGGAAGGAGGGCGCGTCCTTGACCCCTTCGACATAGAGCAGGATCGCGTCCGTATGCGGATCGGTCGCGAGGAACTGCATGATATCGCCGAAGTCGATATTGGTCGAATTGCCGAGCGAGACCAGCGCCGAGAAGCCGAGGTGGTGCGGCCCCGCCCAGTCGGAAATCGCCGAGTTGAGCGCGCCCGATTGCGAGATCAGCGCAAGCCGCCCCTTGGGGGTGCCGGCGCGCAGGAAGGTGGCGTTCAACTTGTGCCAGGGGCGCACCAGGCCGACGCAGTTGGGGCCCATGAAGCGCACGCCCGCGCGGTTGGCCTGGGCGATGAGCTCGGTCTCGTGGTCCTTGCCCTCGCCGCCGCCCTCGCCGAACCCGGCCGACAGGATGATCGCGTTCTTGCACCCCGCCTCGCCGAGATCGCGGACGATCCCGGGCACGGTGCGCGCGGGGGTGGCGATCAGCGCAAGATCGACCTCTTCGCCGATATCGAGCACGGAGGGGAAGCACTTCAGCCCGCCGACTTTCTTGTGCTTGGGGTTGATCGGGAAAATCTTGCCCTCGAACCCGTCGGCAATGAGGTTGGCGAAAACCCGTCCGCCCACGCTTTCGGCGTTCTCGGAGGCGCCGTAGACCGCGACCGAGTTCGGATTCATCATTTTCGCTAGGGGGTTGGCTTCCATCGACTTCAGGCTCCTTTCGCCCGGGCAAAACACGACCCTGACGGGGTCAGGTTTCGCCCCGCCGGCATTAGGCCCCATAAAGGTGGAGATTCTTTGACGTGGGTCAACAAAGTGCCGAATAACATGCGTTTATGCTTGGGGTGTGGCGCCGGTGTCGCGGGGCGCCGCCGTCGCGCGGGTGCGTCACAGCCTGTGATACACTTGTCACCGGGGACCCGGGTGAGCTGACATGCCGGAACTTGACAGACGTGGGCTGACCAGCGCCGAGGCGGCAAAGCGCCTGGCGGAGGTGGGGCCCAACACGCTCGGCGAGGTGCAGGCGACGCCCTGGCCGGTGATCCTGCTGAGGCAGTTCACCGGGCTTCTGGTGGTGATCCTGATCGTCGCGGCGGGGGTTGCCGCGGCGCTCGGCGAGGTGATCGACGCCGTCGCCATCGGCCTCGTCGTGGCGCTGAACGGCGTGCTCGGCTTCATCCAGGAATGGCGGGCGGAAACCGCGCTGGAGGCGCTGCGCGCGATGCTCGCGAGCCACGCGCGGGTGCTGCGCGACGGGCAGGAACAGCGGATCGACACCCGCGAGATCGTGCCGGGCGATCTGGTGCGTCTGTCGGCGGGCGACAAGGTGCCGGCGGACCTGGCGCTGACCCGGGCGGTCGAGCTCCGGGTCGAGGAAAGCGCGCTCACCGGCGAGAGCCTGCCGGTCACGAAAACGCCCTCCGACCCGGAGCCGAAGCTGTTCATGGGTACCGCCGTGGTCGGTGGCCATGCCGAGGGCGTGGTGAGCGCCACCGGGCGGGCCACCGCCTTTGGCGAGATCGCCGAACTGACGAGCTCGGTCGGCGAGAAGAAGACCCACCTGCAGGCCGTGCTGGAAGTGCTCGCCCGCCAGCTCGCCATCGCGTCGGTGCTGCTGGCCGGAGTGATCTTCGCCGCCGGGCTCACGACCGGCCACGGGCTGCACGAGATGTTCCTGATGGCGCTTTCGCTCGCGGTCGCCATCGTGCCCGAGGGGCTGCCGGCGGTGGTGACGATCACGCTCGCGCTCGGCGCCGCGGCGATGGTGCGCAAACAGGCGCTCGCCCGGCGACTGCAGGCGGTCGAGACCCTGGGCGCGGCCAGCGTGATCTGCACCGACAAGACCGGCACCCTGACCGAGGACAAGATGACCGCCACCCGGATCGCGCTGCCCGGCGGGATCTATCCGGTGACCGGCGGCGGCTACGATCCGGCGGGGCATATCGAGGATCCGACAGGTGCGCCGGTGCGGGCGGGTGACGATCCCGACCTCGGTGCGCTGCTCGACACGGTGCTGCGCTGCAACCGCGCCCATCTCGAACAGGCCGGCGGCGGCTGGCGGATGGTCGGCACGCCCACCGAGGGCGCGCTGGTGACGCTCGCCTACAAGGGCTGGTGCCCGCTGCCGCAGACCGAAGCGGTGGCCGAGCTTCCGTTCAGTTCTGAACGCAAGCGCATGAGCGTGCTCACGGCGGGCGAGGGGGCGGAGGCCGGAGGGTGGCTCCTGCATGTCAAAGGCGCGCCCGAACCCATTCTCGAGCGCTGCAGTGCCTACCGGCAGGGTGGCGCGGACCATCCGCTCGAGCGCGACGACCGCGCCCGGTTCACCGCCGCCTGGGAGGCGCTGGCGAGCGAAGGGGCGCGGGTGATCGCGGTGGCACGCCGCCGGCTCCCCGGCCCGACCCCGCCCGGCGACGAGGACGCGCTCACCTGGCTCGGCGCGGTCGCGCTGATGGACCCGCCCCGGCCCGAGGTCGAACCGGCCATGGCCGCCGCCGTTTCGGCGGGGATCCGGGTGATCATGATCACCGGCGACGGCGCGGCCACGGCGAAGGCGGTCGCGGGCATGGTCGGGCTGCCGGTCGACCGCGTCTTGACCGGCGCGGATGTCGAAGCCTTCACCGATGCCGAGCTCGACGCGGCGCTCGCGCAGAACGTGCTGTTCGCCCGCACCGCGCCCGCGCACAAGATGCGCCTCGTGCGCGCGCTGCAGGCCCACGGCCAGATCGTCGCCATGACCGGCGACGGGGTCAACGACGCGCCGGCGCTGAAGCAGTCGGACATCGGCATCGCCATGGGCCAGCGCGGCACCGACGTGGCGCGTGACGCCTCGGACCTCGTCCTGCTCGACGACAATTTCGCCAGCATCCTGCGCGCCATCGAGGAGGGCCGGCGGCAATACGAGAACCTGCGCAAATTCGTCCGCTACCTGTTGTCGTCCAACGCCGGCGAAGTCGTCGCCCTGCTCGCCAATATCCTGATCGGCGGGCCGCTCATCTTTCTCGCCACCCAGATCCTGTGGATGAACCTGATCACCGACGGGGTGACCGCGGTGGCGCTGGGGCTGGAAAAGGTGACCCCCGGCACGATGACACGTCCGCCCCGCAACAAGGACGAAAGCGTGATCGGCCGCGCGGGGTTTGCCATGATCCTGGCCTTCGGCCTGTATACCGGCGGCGCGTCGCTGTATATTTTTTATACTGTCCTGAGTCACGGCGACGCGGTCCTTGCACGGACCGCCGCTTTTACCGCGATGGTATTTTTCGAAAAGATCAGCGTGTTCGCGTTCCGGTCCTTCCATCACAGCAATTTCCGGATCGGCTGGTTTTCGAACCGGCTGCTCATCGCGGCGCTCGTCGCCATGATCGGCGCGCAGCTCGCGGCGATCTACTGGCCGCCCCTTCAGGTTCTGTTGAAGACCGCGCCGCTCGGCTGGGCCGAATGGCGGATGATCGCGCTCGCCGCGCTGCCGCTGCTGGTGGTGCCCGAAATCGTCAAGGCGCTGCGACCGTGGCTCGGCGCGCGGGCCGAACCGTAGCGACCCGAAGCCGGACCGAGCCGCTCCGGCTCAGCCGCGGCCGGCCCCCGCCGCCACCGCGCCGTGCAGGAGATGCACAAGCTCCACCTGGCCCGAAACGCCGGTCTTGTTGTAGATCGCGCGCATATGCGAACGCAGCGTGGATTTCTTGACGTTGAGCGCCGTGGCGATGTCTTCGGGCAGGGCCTTCGTGGATCATCACGCAGACCTGGAACTCCGAACGCGTCAACCCGGCCGGGTTGTCGATGTCGAGGATCGGCTTTTTGGCGGTGCTGGACCGCGCCTGCGCCACCCGCGATGCCCGTCCGGACATCATCGCCGCGACGCTGCCCGTGCTGCGGGCCTGCCAGGCCTCGGCAATCGTCGGACACAGGACCTCGAGCAGCATCCAGTCCTGCGCTGCGATCGGCGCAGTGAATTGAATCTCAAGGAAATCGCTGTGCGCCGGACCGTTTTCGAGCGGCACGATGACCACCTCGGCGAGGCCGGTGTCGGTCAGCTCGTCCCGGGTTTCGCTGTCGGGCTCGGCGTCCGACAGCAACCACACCCGGCCGGGCTTTGCGCTGTAGAGATGTTCGCCCAGAACCACCCGGGAAAAGGATCTCTGCGGCTGCGCGAAGAGCTTGCCCGCGGATGCGCCGTCGCGCGCGGCCGAGTATGTTTCGCAACTGCCGCGATTGTGCCGGACATGCAGCACCGCATGCGCGTTGACCAGTGCGCGAAATTCCTCGAACGCCGAAACCATCTCGTCGCGCAATCCGATCGATTTCTGCCAATGCAGTGC